>JAFCDT010000006.1 GCA_017609525.1 Candidatus Woesearchaeota archaeon
TGGAGTGAATAAAAAAAATTACAAAGAAGCTGTAACTTTTATTTCTAACTTTAATAAAATAGAGCCAGATATAATTTATGGAGGTCAAACAATTTGGATTCCGACACAATGGCCGCCTGAAAAAAGTAAAATAGAGATAAAAAGTTTTAAAGATATTGAAGAAACTGCAAAAGAGGTTGTTTCTTTTTTGAGAGAATATAACTCTGAAGTTTCTAAATATAAAAAAATGGTTGAAAAAACCAAAAAAATAGAAAGTGAAAAAGAAGTGAAAGCAACAAAAGAAAAACCAACAGAAGAAGGACCTAAACAAGAAGAAGGTAGTGAAGAAGTAAAAGAAACAACAGGAGGAGAGTCAGTAGAAGAAGAATCAACAGCAGAAGAATTAGAACGTAGTAATTCTGCCCCTTCTGATGCAAGATGGTTTTTAAATAATCTTGAAGATAGTAAGATATATTATAAATATGGAAATAATGAATTGCAAATATTTAAAGAAGGTAAATGGGAAACCTCTCGTTTTAAAACAATACAGCAAGCAGCATTCATGACTGCTATGAATGGTGATTACATGAGTGCTGATGGGTCCCTTACATTTCAATCTTTAAAAATCATAGCCAAATATCATGAATCTAGCAATGATGAATACAGTTTTTTTATCTTACAAATCCAACCCACTAAGGATGGCCAACCTAAATCATTACATTTCTCTCAATTGTTCCTTCCTGATTGGTATTTTATGTTGAAAGTTTGGAATGAACCTAAAAACAGCAAAAAAACTTATTGGGAGATTTTTCCTAATAGGGCAGGAATCTTTTTCAGTCCAGCTTATATTTCTCGAAATGTTGATCATGCCACAGAATTTGGTAATAGCTATTATGCAAATCTTCTTAGAAAAAGCTTTTCTGATATCACAGACATCCCTAAATCTAAACTCCATAATTTATTTACTTCTCAACCTTTTGATTCTTTTGTGGATTCTTTGTATGGGAAAAAAGAGGATCAGTCTGCTTATTTTAGCTATCAAAAAATAGGATGAAATTTGCTTAAGGAGTTTATGGAGGGTCTCTTACAATATAAAGTTTTTTTTAACAATGTTATTCAAAACCCATTTAATATTTTCTTTATTCGTTGGATTAGTTTTACTAAATTTTTTTGAAATAAACTATCTGTTTTTAATTTTTATTTTAGTAGGAAGTTTATTGCCTGACATTGATAGTGTTGAGTCTTATTTAGGAAGAAAAGCCAGAATAATTTCTGGACCAATAGAATTTCTTTTTGGCCATAGGGGCTTGCTGCATACTATCTATCCTGTTCTATCCCTATTCATTTTATACCTTATCTTTAGAATAAACTTAATTTTAGCTTTGGCTATTGGATATTTGCTACATTTAATCTTAGATGCTATAACAAAGGAAGGAGTTACTTTTTTTACTATTCCTTTTAGATTTAAAATCAAAGGTTTTATTAAAACTGGAGGAATTTTTGAAAAAATATTGTTTTATGTCTTGATTATTGCAAGTTTATTTTTGATTTATAGTTTATATTTTTAAAAATATATTTTAAAGTATAGCCCTAGAGGTCAGAGATGCGAATTATTTATAAACATGTTAAATATATTTAGTGTTGTGAGTTCTTTTTAGGACTCCTTTGAAATAAATTGCGAATAGCTAAATAGGAGGTATTTAAAATGGTAAATAAGCCCATTAAAAAATGGCGGTCTGGAAATATGGAGGCTGCTGTTTGGTTAAATGAAAAAGAAAACAATGGACAAAAAATAGAATTTAAGACAGCAAGTTTGACAAGAAGTTGGAAGAAAAAGGATGAAGATATCTGGAGACATGATGTAGTTAATTTAAGGAGAATGGATGTGCCAAAAGCTTTGTTATTATTGCAGAAGGTGCAGGAAGAGTTATTTTTATCTCCTGATCCAGAGAAGGAAGAAGAGGAAGAGTAAAAATGACAGAGAAAAACAGTTTAGCGGACTTGCCAGGTGTGGGCGCAGCAACAGCAGAAAAATTAAAGGAAGCAGGATATGACAGCTTGATAGCTATTGCTGTACTTCGTCCTGGAAAACTAGTGGATACCATTGGCACTGGAGAGAGTACGGCTAGGAAGATTATTCAGGCTGCAAGAGACAGATTAGACATGGGCTTTGAGACTGGCGAGGATATTTTAAAGAAAAGGCAAAAGGTAATCAAGATTACTACTGGAAGCAAAGCCTTAGACGAATTAATTGGAGGCGGATTTGAGACTGGTTGCATTTCTGAAACATTTGGACAATTTGGCTCAGCAAAAAGCCAGATAGCTCATGTTTTAGCTGTAACTGCACAATTGCCCATAGATAGAGGAGGAGCAGAAGGAAATGTTATTTTTATTGACGGAGAGTCAACTTTTAGACCTGAGAGGATAATACAAATTGCAGAGGCCTATGGTTTAGACTCCAATAAAGTTTTGAAAAACATACATGTAGCCAGAGCTTTTAATTCTGATCATCAGATGTTGCTCGCGGAAAAAGCAGAAGAACTTATTAAGAAAAAGAATGTTAAGTTAATTATTGTTGACAGTTTAACCTCTCATTTTAGAGCAGACTTTTCTGGTCGAGGGCAATTGGCTGACAGACAACAGAAGTTAAATCAACATATGCATACTTTGATGAGGCTAGCTACCACATATGATGTTTGTATTTATGTAACTAACCAGGTTATGGCTAGGCCGGATGTGTTTTTTGGAGATCCTACTGCTGCTATTGGAGGAAATATAGTTGCGCATAACTCTCAGATAAGAATTTATTTGAGAAAAGGTAAGAAAGGTACCAGAGTTGCTAAACTTGTGGATGCACCAGCCTTGCCAGATGGAGAGGCAATATTTAACATTACCAATAAAGGCATAGAAGATGTTTAATTTTTTTCTTTTTTTTCATATAATAATTTAGTATAGCCTCTTTTTTCAAAATGTTTAGACTTTAGATTAAGTAGTTTGATTACTTCTCTTATTTGTCTTTTTGCCTTAGGAACTTCTTTTTTCTTGCATAGATGCTCTATTTCTAAATACCAACCTAATTGTTTTACTTTGTTTAATTCTATGCTGGTGTGCCCATATTCGTAAATAGTGCACTGCTTGTGCTTAGATATCCATTTTTTAAAACCAAAGTCTTTTAGTAAAGAGAGGAATTTTTTAACATCACTTACTGTGAATTCTGTTTCTTTTTTAACATGAATGCCTTTATCATAAGAAACCCATTGTTTGAAGTTTACTACTCTTTGTTTGCCTTTTTTTCTTATTCTCAAACTTTTTTTAGGGTAGTGTTTTTTGAAATTTTCCAGTGTGTAATAACTATCTTCTTTAATCTCTTTTTTAATGAAGTTTGTTACTTTTTTTAATTTTAATTTTAGTATCCTAGGATGCTTTACCTTGATTTTTGCTTCAACTTCCATCCATGCCATTTCAACCTCTTTTTAATGCTCCTGCTGGGATTTGAACCCAGATTCTAACCTCCGCAAGGTTATGTGCTAATCCAGATTACACCACAGGAGCACACTGATTGAAAACATTTATAAACCTTTATATTTCTTCTGATTTTCTATGGAAAAGACAAACCCAGAAACAAAGGTAACAAATGAAAAAGGCGTTACAAGGTTTAAATGTCCGAATTGCGGAAAAGCCGAAATTGTAAGAACTAAACATCAAAGAAGAATTGCTGTTAAATATAAATGCAAAAATTGCTCTTTTTCAGGACCAAATTAAAATGGCGCATGTTATTGTTACAATGAATGTAAGACTGGAAACACCAGATACAGATCCGGAAGTAGTTAAGGAAATGATTAAGAAAACTGTCGAGGAATTTGGTGGAGAAGATGCCAGACAGGAAGTTGAGGAAGTGGCTTTTGGACTTAAACAAATCAGATTAGTATTTCTTTTAGATGAACAAAAAAGTAATTTAGATCCTTTAGAAGATTCTTTAAAGGGTTTGGATGGAGTTAGTTCTCTTGAAATTATCCAAATTGGAAGAGCTCTTGGTTAAAAAGGCTTTTATATTTTTTTATTATAAGTGCTTATATGTCTTTAGATGATTTATTTGAAAATCCGGATAGGTTTAGGATTCGTGATAATTTTAGGGCCTCTCATATTGTGTTTCCTGTAAATTTTGGTGGAAAAAGGTATATTGTTAAAAAAACAAAGGAATTTATGGATTTTATTAATATTTATTACTGGTTTCAAGATTTATTCTTCTATGGATCAAGAATTATATCTGTTAATTGTCCTGACAAGGGGCTAGAAGAAGAAGCAAGAAAGCTGAAAATACTAGAAGGGGTCCATTCTCCAAAAATGATTGGTTACAGAGAGGGAGTGTTGGTGAGAGAGTTTTGCGAAGGAGAAGACTTTAGAAGTATAAGGAGTGATAAACAAATCCAAACTGTTTTAGAAGAAGGAATGGCTGCTTTGGAGCAGATACATGGAAAGGGCGTCATTGTTGGAGATACTAATGTTAAAAATCTCTTTGATGATCATCGGAAGGGAGTTATTTGGTTTGGAATGAGCGGCGTCTTTAAAGAGTCACCTATGGCACTAGCGAGGGCAAGAGATGTTGTTAAATTTGTTTATTCTACCTACACTATTACAAGGAACAGAGATATGACTTTCTATGCTGCAGAGATTGCTGCAAGGTATAAAGGAGCCAAAGAGGGGGTTAGGAATCTAGTAGATCCCGGACTTAGTTCTTTGAGACTGTGGTTTCCTACAAGAATACCTTTTTTTGATTCATTAAATCGCAATATTAAAAAGATACTAAGGAGTTGATTCCTGTATTGCATTTAAATATCTTTTATTTAACCCACCCAATCTAAATATAATAACTTCTTTTTGATCCTTGAGTAGTTGAAGTTCTGATCTTAATTTTTTAGGAGAAAGAATTAAGTCACGTCGATCTATTCCTTGAGCAATAATTCCTAATCCTATTATTGCACCTTTGGCTGTTTTTCTCATGAATTTTTCTGAGAAAGAATGAAAAGAGGAGTATAGCATTTTGATTTTTTTATTTCTTAGATTAGGGGAGAGGAAATTGTTCTTAGTCCAAAAGTATTCTGCTGTATCTATTTTACCCTTGTAATTTTTAATAAAATCATAAATTAATTTTTTATTTTTTTTAAATAAAAAAAGTCTTTTGATTATGTGAAGTTTTTTAATTGGCAATTCTAAATCCAACATTACAGGAATTTTTTTATTTCTTAATTCTGAAAATACCCTTTTTAAAGCGTTTGTTTTTGAGAATGGAGATATCCAATAGCCTTCCTGTTTTGTTAATGTTGGCCAGTATACTACTTCTTTGATATGTTTTGACTTTATTTTATTCTTAATTTTTAAGAATGAAAATAGAGACGGACTTGCAATATATAGTTTGCATGGAAATTTAATTAGTTTTATCTTTTCTAGGTTTTGTTTTGTTGGGAATTCCTCAAAAAGCTTATTATCATCTTACGACCGGATATTTATTATCATTTTTTATTGATTTCTTAATCCAAAATAGCAACAAGGTGGCAAACCCAAACTTTTCAAATCTTCTTGTTGAGGTTACAACCTTTTTATTAATAACTTTAAATTTTCCATATTTTCTGAATTTTTTTATTAGGTTTATGTTTTCAAATGGGTGAGAATTTGTTTCGTAACCGTTTACTTTATTGAATATATCTTTATTACAGAAGGTTATTCCGCTTATCCTTCCTTTTTTTAGTAAGAGATTTTTGGCTAACCAGAATAATTGGAATTTGAATTTTTTATTGTCTGGAGAGCCTTTACATGTGCCTATTACTGCATTAGTGTTTGCTATGTCTTTTAAGATACCCTTTTCTTTGAAATATGTGTCTGCATCTAAGAAGACTAATTTTTTTCCTTCTGCTTTTGTTGCACCAAAATTTCTTGCTTCTACTAGGTCGGGGTTTTTTAGTTCAAATACTTTTTTTGCATATTTTTTTGCAATCTTTTTTGTATTGTCTGTACAACCATTGCAAACCACTATAATTTCTTTGTTCTCATAGTCTTGATTTTGAATGCTTTTTAATGTTTTTTCTATGTATTTTTCTTCATTGTATGCAGGAATTATTATGGATATCATAAAATGGAAAACTTTTTATTGCTTTAAATATGTTGTTGTTTTATGTTAAGTCCTGAAAGGTTAGCTGAAATTAAGAGAAAGTTAGAGGGGTTGAGTCCTGAAGAGCAACAAGAAAAATTAAAGGAATTATTGACTCCTGAGGAGATGCAAGGATTACAGAAACAACAATGTCCTTTTTGTATGATTGCCGAGGGCAAAATAGATGCTGTTAAGGTTTATGAAGATGATTTTTTCATTGCTGCATTAGAAATTCATCCCGCTGCTGAAGGACATGTGATTTTATTCCCTAAAGAGCATATCCCTCTACTGGCTTTGATGGATGATAAGCATGTTGGCAAAATGTTTGTTATTGCTAATAAAATTGCTAAAGCTATTTTTGATGGATTGAAGGTGGAAGGAACTAATATCTTTGTTGCTAATGGACATTTTGCTGGACAGGTAATAGATCATGTTTCTGTGCATATTATCCCAAGATATAAAGGGGATAAGATTCAATTTGGCTGGGAAGGTTTGAAGGTTGAAAAAGGTGAATTGGAAAAAATAGCTGAGAAAATTATGGTTCCTAAAGAAGAGATGGCTGAGGAACCTAAAGAAGAAAATAAAGAAGAGGAAGAAGAGTTTGAAATAGAGGAGAGAATTCCTTAAAGAAGGAAATTAATAATTTAGACTGCACAACGATCTTTTCTTTCACATCTCCAAAGGCTACTCTTATGTTTGATACTGCATTTTGAAGCTTGCTCTTTTATACTACAATCAATAGAATCATCTATTTCACCTAAAGTATTGCAACAAACTTTTTTTACTGGCATTTCTTCTGTTTTATCTGCAATAGGTTTTTTTGTTCTTTCTGATATTCTTTTTGTTATATCTGATAGAAATACATCTGTTACGGACTTGTATTTATATCCTTCATCTACTAATATGGTCGCAACGCATTTTTCTGAGAAATCTTTTTTTTCCTTACATGTTTTGATTGCTTCTTTGCAAGCTTCAAGACAATCTTTTTTTGATGGACTTCTTTTAGAATATGATTCTTCGGGATAATCTTGACAAAGTTTAGTACAAGTGTCTTTTGGAGTTTTTGACATTTGGGCTACACTTAGAGGACAAGAGTATGTGGGACGGAAGATGGCTCTGGATGATACCCCTTCAAGTGATTGCTCATTTTGATTACAGTAATTTTGATGGATTAGGTTATTGAAGGAGTTTGTGTTTCTTTTGATTTCTATTTCATTAATGTCATTGTATTGTTTTGTTATTGTTCCGCTTGAATAATCTGGTGTGAAAGTTATTACCCCATTGCCAAATGTTCTTATTTTTGTTCCATCTTCTTCTATTAAATATGAAGATGGGTTAAGTGTGAATTGATAATTGTCAAGAAAATCTACTGAACCATACTCTACTTTAAAGTCCTTTTCATCAATACTGAAACCAAATGATCCAGTAACTCTATTATCTTCGATGATTAATCTTCCGTTTGGTATGAGTTTTATAGGAATTACCTGGCCTTTTACTGCGACGTAATAATGAGGACCTTTTTCAATCTTCTTAGGAAAGAAATATTGGGCCCGCCCATCTTTGTATTGAATGATTGTCCCTTTTGGAACAAGGAAGAGGGTGTCAACATTTGGAAATTTATACTCATTAACGATTGAAACAATAATCTTTGCTTCTTTTAGTATGGTTTCTTTTATTTTTCCGTTGCTTTTTATTAAGTGAAATGTTAAAAATGATCCTTCACCCATTTTATTAAAGATATATGCCTTGCCATTTATTCTAACAACAACTTGGTTAATTTTTTCTAAATTTGCTTTTTTATGAATATTTGGAGCTAATTTGAAAATGAATTTATCTGGTTCATCTACTATTTCAATAATTTCCATATTCGTGATTGTTTCAAAAGAACCACAATTTGATATTTCATCAATAATCAACTGGCCGTCTGTTTTAGGAAGATTAAACCCTTCTTCTCCAAGTAGTCCACTGAGACTTGATTTTGATTCTTCACTTAACTTGGGATTTATTGATTCTATGTCGGTTGTTTGCCATGTAGTTCCACTTTCTTCTAGATTAATTAGTATGACTGCTTTACATGTTTTTTTGATAGTGTTTTCATCCTTAACCGGAACCCTTCCTGTAATCTCCCTTACTGCATTTCCACCTGTTTTATCACTAGACTCTTCTTGTTTGTCAGGAGTTTGCCATGCACTGAACATTTGTCCAAAGAGCTGGTACTTTTGGGCATTTTCTTTATCAGATTGGGAAAGTAAAAAAACCAAGGTTGCTACAGGGTCTCCTGAAAATGCAGAGGACATTATCCCTGCAACTTGGATTAATTTTTGAGCATTTTCATCTTCTGAGCTAACTAACGTTTTTCCATTGGCAAGGAGAGTGTGAGATAATTGGCTCCATCCTGCTAAGACATTTCCAGCTAGCAAAATCAGGATTATTATTGGAATTATTCTTTTCTTCATTTTAATATTGGTTTGCAAAATTGAACCTGTAATCGCGATCCTCTATTGTGAATAATAACGAGCTATCCAATGAATTGATATTTATTTTTATGTTATTTTCTTCTGCAAGTTGCAGTATGCATGAAAAGCATATGTTCTCTTGATCTTGAACCTGGATGTTTGTTATTTGCTCAGCTATGCCATACGCTTTTTTGAGATTCAAAAAATGAATTGTTTCATAGGGTTCATTAATTTGGTATTCTTTATTATTGAAAGTAATTTTTACATTGTAGATTATCTTGAAGTTTACTGAATCATCAAGGATATCAACCATAGCTCTTTTTTCTGTAACCTCTATTTGTAGTTTATCTTCTTTAGGCGTACAACCATCTAGGTTATCTTCTACATAGGCTGCAATTTCTGAGCCTACCTTTCTTAGACTGGGCATTGTTTTTTGACCTTTTATATAATAGTATGCAGTAATCTCTGCAAAATTATCCCTGGGGAGTTGATAATAGCCTCCTTGAGAACTTACTGCCCTGACTGCATCCCCTGTTATTGATTCCATACAATCTTGCATGTTTTCTTTATAGTTTCTAATTTCATTTGGAAGAGTAATGTCCTTAAGGTTATAATTTGAAATATCTTTGAAATAGTATGATACCAATGCTACAATGATAAGAATGACTACTGCAAGAATGATAAATAGCGTTATCTGACCTCTTTTCATTGTTATTTTAATTATTTTCTGTTTTATATAAATATTTCGAGTAAATTTGGTATAAAGAAGGTTAAAATAAAACCAATAAGGAATGCTGGAACAAAAGGAATACCTTCTTTTATTGGAACTGTTTTGATTTGGTATTTTTTTAACAAAGCTATTTGTTCTTTCTCTATTCCGGGCGATGATTTCTTATAGATGAGCTTTTTATTTATGTATATATCTTTTGTAATCCAATCTCCTTCTGTAAGTTTTGATACCGGAATTGTTTTGCATAGATGCACTTTTTCTATAGCTTTGATTAAGAGGACTAGAAATTGATGGAAAAGCAAAATCAGCAATGCAGAAATGATTATGAGTTTGATTGTTTGATTAGGTATGAATAGGCTAGGAAGGATTAAAAGAAGCAGAATTATGGCGGATGTTTTGTGCCATCTCTTGATTGATTTGGTTAATTCTTTTTGTATTTGTCTTGGCTTCTTAATTATGAAATAAATACTGTAGAGAATACCATATACTGCACCGACTAATAATATGTTTATAATTAATTTTATAAGGAATAGTTTTTGAGATGGCAAATAGGCAAAAAGTACTGCTAGAGCCATAAGCAGTTTTGCGTCCCCTCCTCCCCATTGTTTTGTGTAGTACATTAGTGAGCTTAGAAGGAACACAACTATTAATGCGAAGACTGCATATAAAAAGTATGGCCAGATATTTGTGATTAAAGAATATATTAACCTAATCCCCAACCCTGAAGCTATTAGGGAATAGTTAAGCCAATCAGGAACCTCTCTTGTTTTAATATCTGATATAGAGGCCACTATTAATCCTATAAAACCTAATGTTAAAAGAAAGATATCAATCATTTCTTTCTTTTTTTAGTCGTGGCTTTCTTTTTTGTTGTTTTTTTCTTCTTAACTTTTCTTTTAGGAGTTTTTGTATTTTCTAATTCTTTTAGTTTTTTCCTAAGTTCTGCCTCTAGTTTTTTGCCTTCTCTTATGGAGATTGTTGCGACTTTTTTTGCTGCTTTTCTTATTTTTTTTGATTTAGCTACTTTTTTTACTTCTTTTTCTGCTCTTAATCCAATTCTTGCGCCTACCTTAACTATTTTTTTAAGTAATCCCATTTTCACCTCCTCTTTCTTCCTTGCTTATAGAGATTATTAAGAAAAAAGTGACTATTATTGCTATTATTAGGAACACGATACCTAACCAAGGTAATCCGAATAGAAATGGCGGGAGTTTTGCCAACATTATTAATGCTGAAGCAATTATTAAGGATGCGATTACTATTCCATAAGTTATTCTATTACTTGAACGATCAACTTCTGCTGAGAATCTTTTGATATCTGAATCTTCTAGATCAACCTTGACTTTGCCTTGCTGTAGAGATTTGAGTGTTTTGATTAATTCTTCTGGTAGGTTTAGCATTCCTGTTTTAAGCATGAATAGGTTTTTCTTTAATGTGTCCAATACGTAGTTGGGGGATGTTCTTTCTTCTTTTATTTTATCCACTATTGGTCTTGCAAAATCTATGAAATTGAAGTCTGGATCAAGTTTTCTTCCCAACCCTTCTATGGTTGCAACTGCTTTTACTAACAATACAAAATTAGAAGGGAATTTAAACTGATATTTTCTTCCTATAGAAAGCAGGTCATACAATAAGGTTGATGTTTGTATTTCTTTTAGTGGCAGGTCCCGGTAGCTGCCTAAATGATAAGCTAGGTCCTCTCTAAATTCTGCTATGTTTGTGTTTTCTGAAGCTAAACCGATTTCAATAAATGTATCTGCTAGAAGATTTCTGTCACCTTCTACAAAGGCAATTAACATATTTTCTATGCCCATACTTAGTTCCTTATCCAACATACCTACTATCCCGAAATCTAAGAGAGCAATTTGATTTTTTTCTTGAAGGAAAATATTCCCTGGATGGGGATCGGCATGGAAAAATCCATGTTCAATGATCTGAGTTAGAAATACATTTACTATATTCTTCAATGTCTCTTTTTTACTTGACTTGAACTTTTTGAAATCTTTTACTCCTGTTATCCTTGTTCCTTCAATGAACTCCATTGTCAAGACTTTTTTTGTTGTATAATCCCAGAAAACTTTTGGCACTTTTATTCTTTTATCATCTTTGAAATTATTATAGAAAAAGTCTATGTTTTTTGCTTCTTTTATATAATCTAATTCATTTGTTGTGTATCTTTCAAATTCCTTTACAATTTCTGTTGGATTATAGTGTTGCAATTCTGGCATATGGCGCTCTACTAAATGAGCCAAGTGATATAGAATATCAATATCTGCCTCAAATGCTCCTTTTATTTTGGGTCTTTGAACTTTTACGGCAACTACCTCGCCTGATACTAGTTTTGCTTTGTGCACTTGGCCTATTGATGCAGATGCGAGGGGTTTTTTATCAAATGTTTCAAAAATTTCTCTGAACGGTTTATTTAGTTCTTTTTCTATAATATGCTTAGCTATTGTGTAATGGAATGGTTTTACATTGTCTTGCAAATTTGCGAACTCTTCTGAATATTCTTTGGGTATTAAATCCGGCCTTAGGCTTAAAAGTTGACCTAGTTTGATGAATGTTCCTGAAAGCTCTTCTAGTGCTTGTCTTATTTTTTTAGGAGAGGCTATTCTTGGTTGAAATTTTTCTTTTTGGAGTTTTTTGTGAAATGTAAGGTAATTTTTTAGATTAAGCCTTTCTACTAGAAATCCCAATTCAAGTTTGAAAAGAACTGTAGTGATTTTTTTTAGACGACTTAAATCTCTTAAAGATTTGGAAATGCTCATATGATTAATCCAGGTGAGTTTGTTTATATATTTTACTAATATCAATAGATTATTTTATAAAATTTTTTATTATACCATTATTATGATTTCGATAGTTGGAGCAGGGCCAGTAGGTTGTTATGTTGCTAGTTTGTTAGCCAAGAGATATGATGTTAATGTCTATGAACAAAAAGAGGCTATAGGAAAACCAATACAATGTACTGGAATAGTTACTTCTGCCATTGATGAAGTGGTTAATGTTAAAAAAACTGTGATTAATACTATAGATACAATAAGGATTATCGCTCCAAATAAAAAATATATTGATGTTAATTTTAAGAAACCAGATTATGTTCTTGATAGAGAGAAATTTGATAATTATTTTTTTAATAAAGCAGTGGATAATGGAGTAGGTTTTGAATTCGGTGCAAGATTTAGAGATTATAAAAACGGAAAGATTTTGGTTAATAGGACAGAAATTAAAACCAATTTGTTAGTTGGAGCTGATGGCCCCTTTTCAATGGTTGCTAAAAAGAATAAAATGTATGGAGATAGAAAGTTTATGACAGCAATGCAGTATAGAGTCAAGAGCAAGGTTGAAGAAGACTTAGTAGAGATTTACCTCGGGTATGGCTGTTTTGGCTGGATTGTTCCTGAAGATAGAAATATAGCAAGAATTGGAGTTATTGACTATAAGAGTCCTGGAATTTACTTGAATAAATTATTAAGAGACAGAAAATATAAAATCTTAGAGAATCAAAGTGGTTTAGTCCCTATTTATGATCCTAAATTAAAAACCCAGAAAGAGAGAGTTTTTTTAGTGGGAGATGCAGCAACCCAGGTTAAGGCATCCACCCATGGGGGCCTAGTTCCTGGATTAAAAGCTGCTAAAGAGCTGGGTAAAAGCTTTAGAAATTATGAAAGAAATTGGAAAAGGAAAATTGGAAGGGAATTATGGCTTTCTTTGATGATTAGGAAAAGATTAGACAGGTATGATAGTGAGAAATATAATGGATTGATTGGGTTGTTTAATCGGGAAAAAGTTAAAGAAGTTATTGAAGAAAGAGATAGAGATTTTCCAAGTAAGATTTTATTTAAACTATTGTTAAGAGAACCAAGATTGCTAAAATTTATTTAATTTCAAACCTTAGTATTGCGCCTATTCCTGACAAACCATCCAGGTTCTTTCCTGCTTCATGATCAGAAGATACAATATGGACTGTCCCTTTACTGGATTCTACTGTTTTCATTATCTCGTTTAGTTCTTCAAAGTTTTCATTTTGTCTTAGCTTGTGAATTAAGGCGTCTGTAACCAATAAAGTATCAATAGCCCCTAATGAAGCTGCCTCTTTTGTTTCTTTTATACCATAAACAGAAAGTTTGTTTTTAGAGATATGTTTGAGAAGATCTTCAATTAGGGCTGTTTCTTTTATTACTCTATCTTCTCTTAAAACTTTTTTTACTTCATCTCTTTTTAGGATTTCATCCAAACCGTTTTTACCTATTGAATTGCATGTTGCTAATGTAATTTTTTCTTTTAGCTCTTTGTTTTCTATTTTTTTCATGAGGTCATCTTTCCAAAATGCTGGAGAAGCCAAGATAATATGCTGGATGTTGTATTTTTTATCGTAATCTTCTATTTTTTTAATAACTTCTGGATAAAATGAAGATTGTATTTTTTCTTGGTATGATTTTTTTTGTACTTCTCCACTAATCTCGCTTAGAAGAGAGTACCCATTTTTTTTAAGCAAGGCAAAAGATGCTTCTGATCTGTCTAAGGCTACAAGTAAAACCTTTGGTACAGATTTTTTTGTTGCTTCTTTTATTTTGTCTATTTGGTATTTAAGAAATTTCTTTTCTATTTTTATTATTGAGTTTTCTTCTATGTTTAAAGTGTGATGAGATCCTCTTGGAATATCTTCTGGTGCCTGTTTTATTATTCCTGAGAGCCTTAATGAATTTAGAGTTTTGTGAAACTCTATCTTTTCTACTTCAATTTTTATTGTTATTGTTTTTTTGACTACTTTTTTTTGTCTATCTGTTTCTTGACTTAGCTTTATTTTTCTCTGAGTTTTTCCAGTAATAAGGTCGGATTTGTCTATGATATTGGAAAGATACCATAGATCATCCATATTCTCTACTTTTAGTTTTACTACTCCTTTCTTGAAATCAGACATAATAAGTTGCATATTAAGATAGAAAACTATAAATATTAATAAAGTTATCTTTTAAAAATATGAAATCAAAAAAAGGCCAAGATGGCGTGGCCGTTGCTACTTTGGTTCTATTAATTGCCCTTTTTATCATAGGTTATGTTATTTTATTGCCTCCACAGGAAAGAGAGGAATTGCTCAAACAAGATAAAGCAGTAGAACCCAGCACGAATGTTACTGGGGAGATAGAGAGAGGAACGCGGACTTTATTGAGCGAGATTCCTGGTGAATTAATTCCATATGAAAGGGGGACTAAAATCAAGTCTATTGAACCTGTTAATTTATTTTCAAGAACTGATAGCAAATTAATCAATTTGGCTACTAATATGAAGGTTAGTGCTAATCTATTCCAAGAAAGCCCCAGAAGCTTTTCTTTTAAGATGAGAAACTTGGATTCTCTTCAAAATTTAAATTTATTCTTCTTTGTTAGGGAAGGAAAGGGCCCTTTAAAGATAGAGGTTAATAATGCACTTATTTTTGAAGGTAAAGTAACTAATAGCGATGCTCCAATTACTATCCCTAAGGATATATTGAAAACAGACAATATCATAAGGTTAAGCGTGGGCAAATCTTTGTTTGGCAATTCCTATGAGTTGACTAACCTTTACCTCAAACAAGAGTTTTCTGTTGAGAATAAGGTGGCCAAAAGGACTTTTGTTTTATCCAACAATGAAAAGAGGGGATTGAATAGGGCCACATTGTATTATACTTTAAATTGTAGAACTTTGAGTGACCAAGGAACTTTGACCATTTTTATTAATAATAAACATGCATATAATGGATATGTTGTGTGTGATGTAGGAACGAGAAGTTTAGATATTGACGATAGGAAATTAGTAAGGGGAGAGAATGATCTGATGTTTAGAATCAGCAAAGGAGATTATTCTATTCAAGATATTGAATTGGCTTTAGACATAAAGGAATGGGAATATCCAAAGTATACATTTAATTTAGACAATGATGCATTTGATGAAATTTTTTGTGAAGAGGGATCTTGCAAGAATGTATACCTGGGAATGCTATTTGCAGACGATGTGAGGAAAAAAGCAGCCCTAACTATAAATGAATTTGGAATAAGCATGGATACCTATGATTTTGAATATTATGCTGATATAACCAGATTTTTAAGATTAGGCTATAATGTACTTAAAATCGTTCCTTATACTGAATTTGATGTTGATCATTTGAGCGTGTTTGTGGAATAACACCAAAAACTTAATAAATAAAAGGATACAGTTTATAATGAGAGTGATGATGAAAAAAGAGGCATTGTTTATTATTTTAATTGGATTATTTCTCATAACTGGTTGTACCCAGCAAGATAAAGGAGAAACTAGTGGAAAAATTTACATAGGGGGGGATGAAGGATTAGAAATTTCTTTTGTTGAAGGTAATCCTCCTAAATTTGTTTCTGATGGAAACAAGGAAAGTTTTGATATTGCATTATTGGTTAAGAATGTTGGAGAGGATGATATAGAAAATGGAGACATAATCGCAACATTACAAAACATCAATAAAGACTTATTTTCATTAAGTTCTCTGTCTATTGCTAATAATTTTGATTTAGAAGGAAAATCCAAAGATAGGGACAGAATTATTGAAGGAGACCAAGAGGAATTGCCTTTTAAGGATTTGAGATATACTGAGGAATTGGATGTTGATTTTGATGTAGACTTAAGAGTTGATGTGTGCTATGAATATACCACAAAGGCCTCTGTAGATTTATGCTTAAAACAACAACCAACCCAAAGAAGAACAAGGGATGCTTGTGAAGTGGATAATAGTAATGTGAATGTGGAAAATTCTGGAGCTCCAGTGAAAGTTGCTAATGTTGTTCAGTTCCCAAGAACAAATAGTATCAGATTCAACTTTGATATTGTCTCTCAAGGAGAACTTTATGAACCTGGAACATTTACCAATTCTTGTAGTGTTGACAAGGAAAGAGAAAATAAGGTAAAAGTTAAACTTAACACCCCTTCAAGAGTAGGAATATCTTGTAGTAAGCTAGAAGGCGGGGATGAAGGTATTGTAGAATTATTTAATGGCAAAAGAACAATAACATGCACTATTGATACCAGTGGATTACAAACAGTTGCTTTTAAAGAAAGATTGAATATTTTTGTTGATTATGTCTACAAAGATTCTGTAAGTACTAGTTTTGTTGTTGAAGCTGATTAAACACAATAATCTTTAAATAATCTTTATTTACTTGATTCTTATGATTGCTGATTTACATATACATTCTAGATTTAGTAGAGCATGTAGCAAAAGTATCACTATCCCTAATTTGGAAAAATGGGCCAAGATAAAGGGTATTGATTTATTAGGTACTGGAGATTTTACACATCCTGAGTGGATTAAAGAATTGAAAGAAAATTTAACAGAAGAAGAAGGGATTTTTAAAACTAAGACCGGTTTCCCATTTTTATTGCAAAGTGAGATTTCTTTAATTTATTCTCACAATAATAAAGGAAGAAAGGTTCATTTGGTTTTATTAGCGCCTAATTTTGATACTGTTGATCAGATGACTGAGGAATTATTGAAAAGAGGCAGGGTAGACTATGATGGCAGACCTATTTTTGGAATTAATGCTATTGAATTTACTGAATTGATGAAAAATATTAGTGATGATATTGAGATAATTCCTGCACATGTTTGGACACCTTGGTTTGGTCTGTTCGGAAGCATGTCTGGTTTTGATAGCGTTGAAGAGTGTTTTGAGGATCAGGCGAAACACATTCATGCTTTAGAAACAGGAATGTCCAGCGATCCTGAAATGAATTGGAGATTAAGCAAATTAGACAAATATAATCTAGTTAGTTTTTCTGATTCTCATAGTTTTTGGCCTTGGAGATTAGGACGAGAAGCTACAATATTTGACACCAAGATGAATTATAAGGATATTATCAAAGCAATACGCGCTGGAGATGGTTTAAAGGGAACTATTGAAGTTGACCCTAGCTATGGGAAATACCATTATGATGGTCATAGGAATTGTAATGTATGGATGAGTCCTGAACAAACAACGAAACATAATAATGTTTGTCCCAAATGCGGAAAAGCAATGACTATTGGAGTCCTATATAGAGTTAATGAGTTGGCTGATAGGGAAGAAGGATTTAGGCCAGAACAAGCCAAGGATTTTAAGAAGTTAATTCCGTTGCATGAATTAATTTCTAGCGTATATGGAATAAAACAATTAGCTTCTAAAAAACTATTTGAAATTTATAATAGTTTAATTAAGGAATTTAAGAATGAGTTTAATGTTTTGCTAAATGTTAAAGAGCAAGATTTGGAAAATGTTGTGAGTGAGAAACTAGCAAAAATAATTATCATGAATAGGGAGCAAAAGATAAAGATTCGGCCTGGTTATGACGGAGTTTATGGAGAATTGCTTTTAGAAGGAGATTACAAAGAAGAAAAGTATCAACCTAAGCAAAAAACTTTGAATGGCTTTTAGCCAATATAGTCTGTTTCTTTATTTTTAGTTTCTGCAGGGTCTTTTGATCTTTTTTGTATTTGCCTCATTTTTTTTGTTTTTGTTATGATTTCTTTTTCAATATCTATTTCGTCGTTTAGTTTATTAAGATCAAGGTTGAGATTGAATTTATCTTTAAGAATTTTTACTATTTCTTTTGCGCCTTTAAGACCTATGTAATTTTGATGACCAAATGTTTCTGCTAGCAACGCAATTGAGGGGATGCTTCTTTTTTTTGCAAGCCCCACTAAAAGACCGGTAACTCCAATTATCGGTCCCACAACACCATGAATATTTTTGTTTAAGGTTTTTGATTTATATTCTTTAATTATTTTTGGATTATTGGCGGTGCAATATACTTTTGGAGTTTTTGGAATTTTGTGCAAGCCTATCCCTCCTAAGGTTATTATTTCTTGGCATCCTAAACTTTCCACCAAATCCAATAATTCGTGGCAGAATTCATGACAAGATTGTTCGTCTATGGGTTGAATGTCTCCTGAGAGAAGCAATAAATCTTGATTTTTTACTTTTTTATGATATATCTCTATTGATGGTAGCTCTATAAGATTTCTTTCATTTACAAATACTGCATGAGGAAATTTGTTGGAGTTTACTTCATAAACTTTTTTTGCTTTTAGTGAATCTATTATAAAATCTACTGCAATTTTTCCTACGTTTCCAATTCCTGGCAATCCTTCTATTAAGACACAAGATTTTGGATTTATTTTTTCAATTGCATTTATTTTATAACTCATTTTTGGCTTTCCTTCTCCATTTTCCATATTTATCTTCTGGAGAAAATTTTGCTGGTTTTATACCTATTGTTTTTGTTTTGCATTTGGGGCATCTTGATTTTAATGTGTAAACATTACATTTTGCACATCTAACTATTTTCATCTTTTGAATTCTGCAAAACCTTTATTTTTTTCCATGAATTTTGTTACACACTCTATTGCTTCTTTTAATACTGCTTCTGCTTTTTTGTAATCTGAGGATTTTAATATAACTTTGTAGTTTGGAGCACCAAGATATGTGATGTTTATTTTATAGTTTTTGGTTTTAGCAAGTTCTTGTATTTTGGCTATTCCTTCTTTAATTATTTCTACCCCATTTGGTTCTGCGCTTTTTATTTTTAGAGTTCCCTCGATTGTTACCTCTGGGGCTTTTATTTTTTCTTTTATTAAATCTAGCAAAGGTTTTCTTATTTTTTCTGGGACTATCTCTTTTAGATCTGTTTCCTTACTTACTACTGACTGAAATGCTGTGTTAAGATTTTCAAATTCTTCTAGTAGCTTATATCCAAATTGGTTATATATTTGCTCAAGGGTTGTTTTTTGTTTTTTTGCGAATATTTCTAAAACTTTTTCTGCTTTTTGTTCTTGTTTATATTCAGCATTCTTCTTTTTTCTTAAAGCGATTGAAACTCTTCTTAAAGACAGATCTATATGTTTTTTTTGTTTGTCTACTTTAAGAACTTTGCATATAATCTTTTTACCTTCTTTTACAAAGTCCCTAATATTTCTTATCCTTCCTGGGGAAACTTCAGATATATGAATCATTCCTTCTAGTCTTTCATATTCATCTAAGGTAACAAAAACAGAATGGTATGATACTTTTTTGACTGTACAAAGCACTAATTCAGATTCTTCAGGCAGGCCTTTTTTTTTATAAAACATGGTTATAAGATTAGGCTAATGTTTATAAATTTTTGTAAGAGATTAATCTAGAACTTCTAGAACTCTAGCCTTTATTTTGGTTTTTCCCCCGCTTGGTTCTGCAAGAACCGTGCCACAGACTAGGCATTTTATAGTTGTGGCTGCTTTGCCGAAGATTATTTGTTCGTTTTTACATTTACAGCGAACTTTTATGAATCTGCTTTCTGGTTCTTTTATCAATTCCATTTTTATTCTAATAGTGCTTTTTTAGCTCTTTTATATGTTCTTATGCTGAATTTATTGCATTCTTTACATTTTAGTCTAAAACTATGTTTCTTTGAGGATTTTGCGCCTGTTCTTTTCCATTTACTAATAGGTGGTTTTGAGCCATACTGACCTTTGTTTCCGGTTTTTGGAGCAGCACCTCTTGCTAAAGCTCTTTTAATTGAGCCTTTTTTAAGGCTTCCTCTCTCTTTTCTTTTTACTTCTGATACTGCGTGTTCTGCGTGTTTTTTGCATTTACTACAGTATGTTTTTATTTTTTTTGGAACTTTCATAGTTGTTTTGCTCTTTTCTTTTTGATTAATAATTGTGCAAGTTCTTTTGGAAGGTTTGCAACATCCTCTTTATCATATGGACCGTATATATTAAGGTCTGTGCCTAAAAATTGAGGTATTGCTTGTGTAAACCTTATTAGTTTGGTTTCTTGAGGCTTATTAGGGGTTTTTATTTCTTTTGGTTCTGAATTTTCTTTTATTATTATTGGTTTATTCTCTAAAATATTGAAAAGAAGGCCTTTTCTGTAAATATCAAGGTTTTCCCTTATTGAATTAAAAAAAGCCTTTTCTTCTTCTAGAAGATTTTCATGGGGTTCTTTGTCTTGAGCACGAGAGGCAAACAAAGCCAGTTGAACTATTTTGCTTTCCCTCCTTTCATACAACTCTTTTAGCATTTTTTCTGCGTTTTCTATTTGTTTCCTTGTTTTTTTTGCTTCTGTTGATGAAAATATGCTGGATTTTTTTTGTTGTGATTCAAGTATTGCTTTTTTTTCTTTTAGATAATTGGTTATATTTTGAAGAAAATTATTATCAAGTTTTTGGAGTTCTTCCCTGGTTTTTTCTATTCTTAGTATTTCATAAAGTGTTTCATATGTGATTATTCCTTCTGGCATTTTTGATATAGATGAAATATTTTTTAAAATGATTTATATGCTTTAAAAGCTATGTTAGAAATTTATACTTTAATTTTATACTCAAAATAGTTATCATACGGGTTTTCTAGTTTTAGCATTTGTTTTGTTGTTAGTTTTTCAAAGTATTTTCTGAATGGCCTCATTGAGTTTCCATGTGCTGAAATTGCTACATTTACTTTATTTTTTTTCATGAATTTAAGAAGATCCTTTATAAAAGACCCCACCCTCTTTTCTACATCTTTTATTGATTCTCCTTTTGGGGGGCGAACATTATAGGAGCGATGCCAGATATCATATTGTTTTGGACCTTTTTCTTTAACTATTTTATAATGGGTTTTTCCTTGAAGCTTGCCGTACGATCTTTCTATCATTCTATTGTCGGTAATTATTGTCTTACATTCTGGATGAAATTTTAGAACATATTTTAATGTTTGTTTGGACCTTTTTAATCTTGTTTGAAAAGCAACATCAATCTTCTTGTTTTCTAATCTTAATGCAACTATCTTTGCGTCTTCTTTCCCCTTTTTTGCTAATGAGACATTTCGCCAACCAGAAAAAACTCCTTTTTGATTGTCAGTAGTTTGGCCATGCCTAAAAAGATATATATGCAAATACATCAATACATAAGATTTATATTCTTACTTATATATTTTTTCTTTATGTATATTATTAAAGAAAAACCAGAAGATTTTGTTGTTGAGGAGATTCCTAAAATCGAGTTAGAGAAAAAAGGGAATTATCTTTATTTTATTTTAGAGAAAAAAAATTGGAATACTAATGAGGCTATCAAAGCTATGGCCTCTAGGCTAAGAGTTAAGGAAAAATACTTTAATATTGCAGGCATTAAAGATAAGAAGGCTGTGACCAGACAAGTTGTTTCTGTGTATGGAGTTAACAGAAATAGATTAGAGAATTTAAAGATTAAGGATATTAAGATTGAATTTTTGGGTTATGGTTCTGAGAGATTAAGATTGGGACAAATGTTTGGCAATAACTTTAACATTGTTGTTAGAAATTTAGATAAGAAAGGAAAAAAAATAAATTTTATTGAAAATTATTTTGATGATCAAAGGTTTGGGGGGCGAAATCATTTATTGGGACATGGTCTGGTTAGAAAGGAATATAGAAAAGTTTGCTATATGTTAAGATTAAAATGGGAAAAAGGAGATTATGTTGGTGCCTTAAGGAAATTAGGTAAGAAATTGGTAAGATTTTATGTGAATAGCTATCAAAGCTGGTTGTTTAATAAAGCTTTATATGAATACCTTAAATTAAAATATAAAAATTACTATAAAGTTGATTATTCTGCTGGAGAGTTTATTTTTTCTGATGAAAAGATTAAGAACTTCAAGTTTCCAATTTTGGGATTTTTGACAGAGTTCAAAGACAGAGAAGTTGAGAAAATCTATGATAAACTAATGAAAACTGAAAAAGTTAATAAAGAGGATTTTATATTTAGGGATTTTCCTGAGATAAGTTCCGAAGGTAATGAAAGAGAAATTATTGTTAGTTTAAAAGATTTGAAAATTAAATATGAAGATGATGAATTGCATAAGGGTAAAATGAAAGCCATTTTGAGTTTTTCTCTGCCTGCGGGAAGCTATGCTACCTTGGTTGTTAAGAAGATGTTTAGTTAGATTTATAAATTCTATAACCTTTCTTTTGCTCTTATGTGCGGGATTATTGCTTATAAGGGCGAGAGGAATGCTTCTGAAATAGTTGTACAAGGATTAAAGAAGCTGGAATATAGAGGTTATGATTCTTGGGGTGTTGCTATTAAGAACAAAGATATTCTTTTGAGAAAAGAAGTTGGAAAAATTACAGATTTTAATGAAGAATTACCAAAAAGTAGTTTGGCTATCGCACATACTCGTTGGGCAACACATGGAGGAGTCACAAAGGAGAATGCCCACCCTCATTTTTCTTGTAATAAAGAGGTTGTGATTATACATAATGGAATTGTGGATAATTTTCAAGAATTGAAACAGAAATTGTCAAAGGATCATAAATTTGTTTCTGAAACAGATACTGAAATCATTGCACATTTGATTGAGAGCTATTTGGAAAGAGGTTATGAAGAAGCAATATTTGAGGCGGTCAAAAGAATAGAAGGAAGATATGCAATTTTGGTTATTTTTAGGGACAGCAATAAGTTAATTGCTGCAAGAAAGGGAAGTCCTATGATTGTTGGTGTCGAAGATGGTGGGTATTTTATCGCGAGCGATATTCCTGCATTTTTAGGATATACTAACAAGGTGATGTATATTGATGATAATGAAATGGTCGTTATTGATGATGGAATTAAGTTTTTTAATTTAGATAGTAGGCAAGAGGTACAAAAAAGATTAATTGAAATTGATTGGAAAACTGAGGAAGCTGAAAAAGAAGGCTACGAACATTTTATGATTAAAGAAATTATGGAACAAAAAGAAACAATAAGAAAAGCGATTAACCAGGATGAAAATAAATTACTATTCATTGCAAATAAAATCAATAATGCTTTCGGAACATATCTAGTTGGGTGTGGTACTGCAGGCAAGGTTTGTCAAACAGGGGAGTATTTTTTTAGTAAGATAGCTGGAAAACATATTAATTTTGCTTTTGCTTCTGAGTTTACCAATTATCACAGGTTTTTAACTAAAGGAGGTTTAATGCTGACTGTATCTCAAAGCGGGGAAACAGCCGATGTTTTAGAAGCTATAGAGGTCGCGAAGAAGAAGGAGGTTGAAGTCATTTCTTTACTGAATGTTTTTGGAAGCTCTATGATGAGACAGTCTGATTTTAGTTTTATGATTAATGCTGGCCCTGAGAAAGCAGTTGCATCTACTAAGGCAACTACCTCTCAACTGGCTTTGTTAATGTTATTGGCCTATGCTTGTGCTAATAAGTTGGATGAAGGTAAAAAACTCCTTATTGATACTGCTTCAAAAGTTAATGATATGTTAAATCCAAGATATGAAGAGCATATAAGAAAATTAGCTGAAAAGATTTATAATTCTGAGAACATTTATATTATTGGCAGGGGAGCAAACTATCCAATGGCCTTGGAATCTGCAATTAAAATCCAGGAAGTAAGTTATATTCATGCTGAAGGATTTGCAGCAGGAGAATTAAAACATGGACCAATAGCCTTAATTTCTGAAAAGACTCCTTGTATCACATTAGTTGCTAATGATGAAAATAAGAAAGATATTCTGAGTAATGCTATGGAAGTTAAAGCCAGAGGGGGTTATATTATTGGGATAAGTCCGGAGAATAATATTATTTTTGATTATTGGATTAAGGTTCCTGATGTAAGTGATGCAAGCCCCATTGTTAATATTATTCCTGTACAAATATTGGCTTATCATCTGGCTGTTTTAAGAGGTTTAGATCCTGATAAACCTAGAAATTTAGCTAAATCTGTGACTGTGAAATGAAAGTTTTATAAATAATACTTGTTCTTATTGAGTTATGTTTGGCTTTTTGAAAAAGAAAATTAAAGGAGCAATAGATAGAATAACGAAAAAGGTAGAGGAAGAAGCTCCTGAAGAAACTAAAGAAGTTGAAGTTAAGATAGAAGAGAAACCTAGGAAGAAAAAGATAGAGGTGAAGGAAAAAGAGAAAAAAGAAGAAATTAAAAAAGAAGAAGAATTTGTTGAGGAAATTAAGGAAGAAGTTAAAGAAGAAATAAGAGTAGAGGAAATAAAGAAACCTAAAGCTGAGGAGGAACCTAAAAAAGAACCAGGAGAAAAAAAAGGTTTTTTTAAAAAAATAAAAGAAAAAGTAACTACAAAAAAGATTTCTGGTGAAAAGTTTGATGAGTTATTCAATGAATTGGAATTAGCTATGTTAGAGAATAATGTTGCTTTGGAAGTTATTGATAAGATTAAGGAAGATTTGAAGATGGATTTAGTTGATGTTCCAATAAAGAAAAAAGAAATTCATGACAAAATTAAAGATAGTTTGAGAGAAAGTATTGGAGAGTTATTTGTTGAAGGAGAAGATTTAGTTAAGAAAGTTAAAAATCATAAAGAGAAACCGTTTGTTATTGTTTTTGTTGGAGTAAATGGGAGCGGGAAGACTACAACAGAGCATGGCAAAAGAATTGGTGTTAAGGTTATAAAACATGATTATGGTTCTGATCCTGCTGCTGTAGCTTTTGATGGTGTTAAATACGCCAAGTCCCATGGTTTAGATGTTGTTTTGATT
>JAFCDT010000007.1 GCA_017609525.1 Candidatus Woesearchaeota archaeon
CCCATTAGTTTTTTAAGTCCTGCCTTTGCAATTACTTTAGTGCCCCTCCCCCTGCTTAAAAGAAGGTCTGTACCAATAAATGTTTCTAAAGCTGCTGAACCCGCAGCCAAAAGCCGATTCCCTAGTTCTTCACTCTTATCCACAACAAAAACTGCATACAAAGGAGCATTTTTTTTAATTTGTAAAACACCTTTTCCATCCAATTCCCCTGCCACATCTTCCCTCGATCCTGATCCAGTAATATAAGCTGCATAACTCATCTCAGCAGGCAGATATTCGTTATTAACTAAAAAATTCTGTAAATCCTCAACCTGAATTTCTATATCTTCATTCCCTTTAAGCCTTAACTCCTCACACCTTATACAAAAGTTAGTAGTTTCCCATGCAATGCCTGAGTCTGTAAAAACATCGTACTTCCCCTCCCCCATTTTAGACCAGCATCTAGCCATGGCATCTGCAACAGTTTTCAAAATCACTTCTTGATCTGCATTACTCTTAATCTTTGTAACCCGGGGTTGGCATCTTAATCCAAATACATTAGTTGAATCCAATAAAGCAGACCCTCCAGCACTTGCTGTCTTTATAGCTTCTGATCCCCCTATAGGAGTAGAGCCCAGAGGCTGATTTGTAAAACTTTTGATGATTATACTTAACTTACATGTTAAATCTCCCATGGGACCGCGAGTCAAAGGCTCATAATATGTCCAAGCAAAAACCCATAAAACAATAAAACCAATTACTAAAAGAATCAATCCCGTCACTAAACCAAATCCAGAACCTTTTTTCATTTTTAGCAAAGCCAATAACCAACAATAAGATTACAATTATAGCAAAACCACTCTTTGAATCTTCGTCGCCCATATCTACCTCTTTAAAATAACTCTTCTTTTCTTGACCCCATAAACAATAGCAACTAAGCCAATAAAAATGATAAAGGCCTGATAACCTACACCTTCAGTAGGAAGAAAGGCCAGCGTTCCAGTTAAATAATTTTTGAGTAAAGGCAACAGACCTCCAAGCACAACCAGAACGCCAATAAAAATCATCATAATCCTCATTAATTTCCACCTCCTTGTCTTAATCCCTTAAGTGCCATAAAACCTCCAGCCAACACGCCAACCCATGCTAACACAAGCAAAAAATCAAAAAGTCTAGCCAAAAAATAATTATAATAAATTAATTGGTAAAATACTTCTCCAAAGAAAAAACCTGTTGCGTCTTTTAATACCAGATAATAAAATAATAAATAAATCAGAGATATAACAAAAAGGCCTGCACGAGGCAATCTTCTCAGAGTAAACAACAAAAGTAAAACTCCTCCAACAATAATGAATAAAAAGGCATATTGCCCCAAAAGATCTATTAAATAAATGCCGGTTCTTGCTTCCCAAACAGTTAAGCTAAGTGCCAAAATAATTGAAAGAACTACAGCCACGCCTTTAGCAGTCCCTGAATCAAAATGCCTGCCAAAAACAGATTTTGTTAAAAACAAAAACAAGGCCAAGAACAATGCAAAATCAATATAACTTGAATAACCATAATAAAAACTTAAAAGATCTCCTCCAAAACCTTCTCCAGCATATGGTTGAGCCTGAGGGCTATAGGGCTGATTAATATCAAGCCAGCTTCCTCCATAAAAACCCAAACCAGTATAATATCCAGCAACCAAAAATAAGCCAATTAAAACAAATACAGAAAAAATAACAACACCTACTTTTTTATCCATATTTCATTTTAATTTTAAAGATTATTTAAATGTTTCTAACTCTTATTTTATTACTATTCTAAAGTGGTTAAAATAGAAAGATTTATAAAAATGGATAAACTCTTAAATTTATTAAAATGAAGCACGTTCAAAGACCAAAAGGGGAAGGGTACAAAAGGGAAATAGTATCTAGTTCACCAAGTCTACATCACTATAAAAAAATAATTGTTTTAGAAAGTACACTCAAATCATTCAATTCAGGGGATATTATTCATACCTTCTTTGATAAGGGAGTGCATGTAGTAAACAAGGGGTTATTTGATTATGAGGAATACTCTATTATCCCGAGATTTGGAAGGGATTCTACAATACTCAGATTAGATTTTCCATTGCCAGATGATTTAATAAAAAGTCTAAGAGCAAATCCAGACAGAGCATGGAAAATGAAAATTCCTTACTTAGATGCACTTGCATTAAATAGCACAGTAGAAGTTAGAGCCCGAAGACTTATAATCCCGCAAGTAGTTAACTTCATCCAGAAAAGGTCAGAAAGAAACTATCTCATAACAATGCAGGGAACAGCAACAGAAAGAACATTAGACAACTTATTAAAACTATTAGAAGGAGCAATAGATAAATGTCCAGTAGAAAGAGTAAATTCATATAACCCCAGGAGTTTGTTATAACCTATCAAATCCTAAGTTCCTAAATTCAGATTTCTTACAAGCATATTAAATATAAACGCTCCAATCAAAACCACCATCACGTATAGAAAAGTTCCTTTAATTAAATTTTTTCCAAGGGCATACTTCTCAGTTAATTTATCATCACCATTCTCAATAGAATTGCTTAAAACAGTCAAAACCCAGATTACCTGAACAACATACAAGCCTACAATAATCTGAAAAGTAAAACCAGGTATAACATCTTCTATTCTAAGTATGTCTGCTATGACCCCTAAATTAGAGCCTATGCCCCCAGCACTTGATCCCATTTCCAATCCAGAAGTTAAGCCGCTTAGTTTGTTAATAATAGCAACCACCATGCTTGCAATTCCTACAACTATACCGGCAATCATCGGAGCCATAAAACTAATTTGACTTTTCATACTGCTAATAATCTCAGCCAATAAATCCTTTAACCTCATATTGACCTTATGGATTCTTTGAACATATTCAGAAATACTAATCAAACTTTTAGAAACAATCAAAGGACTTTTTTTAGCAGCCTGAACTAAAACCTTCATACTACTACTGATTAATCCAGAAGGAAAGTAATTTAGTGCGCCCCTTTCCTTATTAAAAATTGCTTCATCAACACCCATTCCTCCACGCCGGATATTCATGCTTACCAAACTAAAAAACTTACCAGTCTGGCTGCCTTCTAAATTTTTAGCCACATCTTCAAAAGCAATCTCAACAGGAACTCCTTCACCAACTCTATGTCCTAACTGAAATAGGCTTCCAGCAAACTCTTCTTCTAATTTTTTAATTTTTTTTCTAGTTTCAAGTATGTTCTGAGTTCTCAATTTATAATAAACCCCTAAACTAATTGCAACACCCAAAGGAACAAATAAACTTAATAGCAAACTTCCTAAACCATAGGGTCCGCTATTGCCCTTGTAATCCAAAAAAGGTTCTCCTAAAAATTTAAAATTTTGATCAAACTCAGGATTAGGATTCACAAAATGCAAAATTATCGGCGAAAAACCAATAGTTAAAAAAAGTAAAAGTATCAAAAAGCTAAATATTTTAAGATGTTTATCATCCTTCATTTTTTCTTCTAGGATTTTTGTCTCACTATATCCAGTAGGACGTTTAGCCAAAATATTCATACCAAAGAAATAAACAACAACAGGCAGGATGATGTTATACAGAACCATTAAATGATAACCTTTAATAGCTCCTTTCATAAAACTAGCAACTAATGGAAAAATAACCAAACCAAGGATAGGTAGGATAATTCCCAACATGTGGAGCATAGTTATTGGTGAATGAAGATTGTGTGCAAAATTCATCATCTTATCATAAGTTCCCTCTAACATAACATTCAATGCTTTATCCAAAGTTTCAATTCTCTTTTGGTCATTAGGTTCATACAAACTTCCCTGGATTAAATTAAAGCTTTGAATAAATTCTGGACTTGAATCTTTCCATTTGTCTAAATAAGAATCCAAGCTTTCTTTAATAGATGAAAATCTTCTGATTTCAACATCCCAAAAAATCTTCCTAAAATCCAAAGACAAAGGATTTTCAATGTTTTCTGCTGCAAACTTTATAGCATGTTCTAAATTGCTTGTGTGCCTCATGTACATAACCACATATAATATACATAGCACCATCTGATTGCTTGCTCTTAATCTCCATTGGTTAGCAAAAAACTGAGGTATATGGCTCAAAGGCCGTATCACTAGCCCTCCAGTAAGAATAAGAATAAAACCCAGTAGCATAGAACCTGTATTCATGCTTGTTAATCTTGCTATGCCACTCCCTTTAGAAAAAATAAATGCAATAACTAAGCTTAAAATTCCTAATAAAATAATAAACAGCCCGGCAACAACAGCAAAACCATAAGCCTGTTCAGGAGTAATTTTCAAATGAGCAACATCAATAGCCTCTGATAATTCTGCTTTTTCTTCATCTTTAACTGCAACGCTAATAAAGTTGCCTAGTTTTTGGCAGGCATTTTCATAAAAACTATTAGTGGCTGGTAAGGCTTCATCCCTAAAAACCTCATATTCTCTAGAAAATGCTTCCTGCTTTGGAACACTCTCAAAGTCTATCTCTTCTGTCAATTTATCAGAATACCTTTGCAATATTTCTTCTTCTTTCACTTTAGAGACCTCAGCCTAATCTCTCTTTTCACCCACTCTTCCCACTCAAAAAAAATCCTTTTATTATCTAAACTACCAACCTCTTCTTTTATTTGATTAGAAAGACGATGAAAAACATCATTACTGGCAACAACGAATCCCGCTTCCAGCAAATCAGGCATCTTGGATTTCTCAGCATATTTAACCAAAGTTTCTTTAATCTTTGCTCTTAACAAAATATTGTCCCATACAGCTTCCCAATCTCCAACCCATTCTCGAACATTGCCTGCAATGGTCTTTATAATTTCACTATCGCCATTCATCAAATCATCAGTAACCTCTAACCTATCGGTCTTAGAATCATACTTCATCAAGTCTACAAAACCTTTTTCTCTCAATGGATCTTCTTCCCAATGTTTTCTTACCTCAGTTATGCTCATTATTCTACGCCACCTATGCAATCCATCAGGACTTTTAACCGGGTTGCTTATGATAATAATATCCGTTGCCTTAAAGCTGGTTCTCGGAACTTTCAAATCATTAACTACCCTATCAAACACACCATAGGGACTATCGCCATGAATAGTACCTGCAACAACATTGGCTAAGGCACCAATCCTCATTGCCTCATAAAGTGCAAAAGCTTCAACACTTCTTATTTCTCCAACAATCAAACTAGAATCTCCTAATCTTAAACTTACCCTTATACCTTCATCAGCAGCCACTTCAGAACCACCTTTAGTCAAGGCGCTTCTTACCTTCATTGATTGGATATTATAACCCAATTTTCTTAAAGATTCAACAGGCAATTCTAAAGTATCTTCAATTGTGATAACTCTATGTTTTCTCATAATTTCAACTAAGGTAGATCCTAATAGACTAGTTTTTCCGCTGCTCCTTGTCCCAGCAAATAACAACGTTCTGGATCCATCAACTAAAAAATTCAATAAACCAGCAGCAAGGGGAGACATCATTTTATTCTTGATAAACAAGGGATAGGTCCATGGTTTGTCCCTATGCCTCCTAAACGCATAGCCCAAACCAAAAGGATTCAAAGGTTTTTGTATTATAGCTACCCTTGCTCTTGCTTTAGGTAAAATTAATTCAGTGTCTAAAATTGGATTAGCTTCATCCAAAGGCCTCCCACTTAAAATCCTAAACTTGCTTGCCCAACTTGCTGCATCTTCTGCACTAGGGATAATATTTGTAACACACTCGTCATAATCCTCATGAAGGATAAATATTGGAGTCTGACCAATAGGTCCGTTAATGTTTATGTCTTGTATTTTTTCATCTTCTAATAAAACTTCTATTAATCCAAAACCAATAGTATATCTGACAAGTATCTTGGCAAGTTCATCCAGCTCTTCTAAACTCAAAGCCATTCCTCTGCTTTCTGATAATTCTTGTAACAAATCTTTTCCAATATTCAAGAACGTATTCCTCATTCTTTCAGGATCTAAGAATTCTTCAGCTTGAGGTTTGTGTTCTGCCAACACTCTTCTTGCTTTATCCAATAAAGCATATTTATCTTCGCTAATCTTGAACTCAGGAGGGGTCAAATGATACAGGTATTTTATATCTCCAGGAACTCTGTATATCATAATGTCATTATTGTTAAAAGAATATGTCCCTATCTCTTCTCCATCCAGGGGATGTTGCATCATTAACTGAGTAAAAATAAAATCCGGGCTAATGCTTGGTCTAAAAACTAAAGTATATATGCCTCTGTCTCCGACAGTATAACCACTCAACTGATCCTTAACTAAGTTAATTAGGCGTGTTTTACCAAGCCTCAAATAAATGTCCTGTAAAATATCAATATAATTCTGCTCAACCTCCACTAGTTCTAAAGGCATCTTCTCAATCTTAATTTTCTCATTTCTTATAATCCTCTTAAGTTCAACATATGCTCCAACAGGGTCTCCCCTTAATTTATTAATAACAACATCCTGTATTATGGCCCTCCATCCACCAATCAGGGCCTGTGCTTCTGGTTTAAAAGCAATACCTCCTAAGCTTAACAATTTTTTTTGTCTAACAAGGGATTTATACAGATTTGCTAACTCAATTAAATGCAGAGTTTGCTCTTCATTATAGGTATAATTTCTTCTTTGAGAAAAAATAATTCTTTTAACTCCAGGATATTCAACTAAAAAATCAACAACTCTTCCCATCACTATAGCATTATCCTCAATACTGGGCGTAAATGTCCATGCAGAAGCATCTATCTTCATAACATTTTCTGTCCCTTCCTTAATAATTGTATATCCTCTTTTTGGTATAGAATCCATTATCACCACTTATAAACGCTAACATAACTTTTAATAAAGCCTTATAAGTATTAAAAATAATCCTATTAAAATAACTTTCGATTTAAAAATGGCTCAAGAAACCCAACCAGATATTTCTTATATTATCTCAGATATTATAGCAAGAACAAGAGTTCTAGAAAGTAAGTATAGTCTATTTGGAGAAAGGATGTTAATAATTAACAAAAATATGATAGATGAATACAAAAAACTCTCAAAAGAAATTAAAAGTATCGACACAGAACTCCATGAAATCAAAAATGATTTGCATAATGTTAAAGAAGTATTAAAAAAAATAGTAAAAGAAATGGAAACATTTGCAAGAAAAGAAAACCTTAAAATATTAGAAAAGTATATTAACTTCTGGAACCCCATGAATTTTGTAACAAAAGAAGAGGTTATAAAAATAATACAAGATGAAACCAACACCAACAGATCAAGTAATAGAAATGAAAAAAAAGGGATTAACAAACGACAAGATTAGTCAAACCCTGCAAGAAAAAGGTTATGAACCTCAGCAGATAGAAGATGCATTAACTCAAGCCAGCATTAAACAAGAAGTAAACACTTACAGTCCAACTACCTACAAAACTCCTGCAGAAGCTCAACAAACTGCTCAAGCATCTCAATCTACACCAGAACAATCATCTCAATTAGAAGTCTCTCCCGATACAAGTAGTATTCCACAAGATTATGAAGCTTCAGCATTAGATGAAAATATTCCAATACCTTCCCCCCCAGAAGAAGAAAAAGAGCCATCTATTCAAGGATATACTGCTTCTCAACAAGTTCAGCCACAAATGCCTTATCAAACAACATCAGAAGAATTAGTCGAAGCCATCATAGATGAAAAATGGCAACAACTTATTTCTAATATAGGTGATATAGAACTATGGAAATCTAAGGTTAATGATGATTTAGAAGCAATCAAACAAGAGATTCTAAGAATGAATGAAAGATTTGAAATGATTCAATCATCAATGGTAGGGAAAGTTTCTGAATATAGTAAAAGCTTAACTTCAGTGAACACAGAGCTTAAAGCCTTAGAGCAAGTCATGCAAAAAATTATAGAACCATTAACTTCTAATATAAAGGAACTTGGCAGAATTACAGAAGAACTCAAAAAAAGGCACGCTACTTAGTCGTCATACTCAGCAATCTTATTGCTTGTGATACAACCAATAGCAAAAACAACATCCCCAGAATTCTTGGATGAAATAAAACTCTCCCCACATCAAAAACCGCATCACTAGCTTCTCCTTCCCCAGCATATACTTTTTGTATACTTGATCCAAAAACCTTTGTAAAGGCAAATCCAAAAATAAAAAGTATGGCAACTATTACAATTAGCCATACAAACCAATCTTGAGAAAATAAATCAGCAACAACACTTTCCTTTACACCAACCATCATAAAAATTCCTGCCAATAACAAAATAAAAACCATCAACACTATAAACCAAGGGGTTATAATGTTGACCATATCACTAACGCCAGGAGTAAACATAAATAACATTGCTGCAGAAAAAGAAATAAGTGCATTAATTCCTGAACTTGGTCCAAAAATTTTTATTTTTTGTAATACAGCATAAAAGATTATCCAAACTAGTAAAAAAGTAAAGAAAGGTCTAAAATAATTCAATAACCCTAAATCTAACAACGTTGCCATTATCCTTTATTCTCCAGATCCTCCTCCAAAACCTTTACCTATGTTTTCAACTAGGTCTTTTAGACCCTGGCCCTTATCTCCTGATTTCTTAGGTTCTCTCATTACAAACCATATCACAATAACAAAAACAGCAATAAATAAAATAGTGGTCTTTGTTTGTTCATCCATGTACGCTAACCAATCAGGCAACCAATCAACCCTAAAAAAGTTGGTTGCAAACAAACTCCAAACAATAAAAGCAAAAGACACTAAAGCTGCAATGCCCATTGTTAATTCAGTGCTTTTATGCTTGCCTCCAAATATTCCAATAAGCAATAAGAACATTAAAATAACAACCAAAAACATAGACACATTAGGTAAAAAATTATTTACCAATCCAACCAAAGTCTGATTCCTTACAAAAAGTAAAGCAATAACAAAAGAAACAACAGCATTGAAATTTCTTTGTTTTAATATTCCTGATTTTTCCAATATTGCAAAGCTTATTGTAAAGACTAAAAGAAAAGGCAAAACCACATTAAATAAACCTATCTCCTCCCATCCAAGCAACCATTCAGTAAAATTAATTGATGTCATTATTTATCACTCCCTTTTTTTGCTGAACCGCCCATCCCGACTATATAAAATATAGTCCCAATAATTATAATTAAAAAAATTAAGGATACTACCAGAGTATCATTCCAATATTTTGTAAGATAATCAATAAGGGGTTTTAACCAACCAAAAGCATTCATGAAAATAAGAGTCACCCCAATAGCAGCAATTGTACCAAAAAAAGCTACAATCTTGCCTTTAAAAGCAAACTCTTCTTCCCCGCTGTATAAACTTCCAACCAACATCATTATTGAAAGAAGGACAATCAGTACTAAAACTACCTGTGGCATAGATACCTGAATGGCAGTTACAATCTGTTTTGTAGCAATAACAAAAAAAGAAATAACAAAAGCAACCATCGAATTCAGATTCTTTTTAGGTAATTTGTCATCTCCTTGGGTACCGAATATCTTTGTTTTTTCTAAAACAGCAAAAACAATTGTAAAAACTAGTAAAAAAGGTAATACAACATCAAAGAAACCAAATTCTTGTAAAAATATTATTGACTTCTCCAAAGGCGAAACCATAAGATTTAAAAAACAAAACTAATATAAAAAGTTATTGTTCTTCCTCTTCTTCTTTTTCTTCATAAGCAGGTATTGCTGCCTTGCTTATTATCATAATATCTGAAATGGCTTTAACCAATTGTTGCGGCACAATCACTCCTTTAGCTCCACCAAGGACCTTGCTTAAAAAAGAATTTTTAGTAGCCTTAACTCTCCAGCCAAAAACCTTGGACATGGTTATTATTCCCTCTTCAATATCGCCAAAATACTCCCCGCTATCAGTATAAACAGGCATATCATAAACATCAGTCAAATTTTTTATTTTTAACATTTTAATACCTCCTTTATAAGCCCTAAAAACCTTTTTAAGTATTTAAACATTTCTATACTCATGCAAAGATATGAAAATCTATATGTCATCGGCACATCCCACATATCTAAAGAAAGTATTAAGGAAGTAGAAGCAGCAATTACTGAATTAAAACCAGAAATTATTGCCATAGAGCTAGATCAACAAAGACTTCAGGTCCTTCTAAACAAAAAGCAACAAAAACTAAGCATCAAGCAAATAAAAGACATTGGTTTCAAGGGGTTCTTGTTCAGTGTCATCGGGTCTTTCTTGCAAAAAAAACTAGGAAAAATAGTAGGCATAGAGCCTGGCTCAGAAATGAAAAAAGCAATAATTCTTGCTAAAAAATTTAAAATCAGGGTAGCATTAATAGACCAAGATATAAGAATCACATTAAAAAAACTTTCAAAAAGAATCACATTTAAGGAAAAACTAAGATTTTTTAAAGAAATCATAATGAGTCCATTCTCCAAAGAAAAAATAAAAATAGATCTCAATAAGATTCCGGAAAAAGAACTCATTGAAAAACTTAAAAGCAAAATAAAGAAAGATTATCCTTCAATTTATTTAACATTAATAAAAGAACGAAACATTATCATGGCAAAAAGTTTAAATAAACTAATGCAAGACTATAAAATAGTGCTTGCCGTTGTTGGTGCAGGCCATGAAGAAGATATAATCAAAATACTTAAACATGATATTTACAAAAAAAGAGATTAAACATTTGATAATTTCTATTTTACTTGTAGCTCTTGCTTTTGGATTTGATGACAAACAACCTTCTTTTGTCCTATCCCATTGGCTTTATAATTACATAAGAATCGCATTGATTGTAACTTCTTCATTTCTTGTTTACCAACTAGCTCAAAAAATAGTAGCAAACTATTATCGGGCAAAAACCGAATATCATATGTGGAATATCAAAAGATATTGGTTTCACCCAAGCTGTGTGCTTCCATTTCGTGGAACATATATTCCTGCACATGGTACCTGGATTCAAAAAAGTATATTCAATATCAAAAGCATTTTCATAGGTCCAATTCTTCTCCTGATTGTAAGTTTTTTCTCCTTAGGAAAGCTTTTTTTTATTGCAATTGGGTGTACAAATGTAATTGAAAGACTTCATTTAAGAGCAGAAAAAAGATGGATGCGTCTTCAGGGATATGAAAGAGCACAAATAGCTGTCGCCGGACCATTTGCAACACTGCTTTTGGCTTTGCTACTCAAATCCATAAACCCCAATCTGACAGATGCAATCTTCATAAATCAAATGTTTTCTATCTTTAATATGATCCCTCTTGGAAAATTAGATGGGGCAAAAATTCTCCTAGGATCAATTCCTTTCTACTTCTTTTCATTAGTGCTAATAATCCTTACTATTCTTTTGATGTTTTTTTTATCAAGCATGCAATCATTGATAATAGCTCTCATATTCGCTTTAGTGATTCTTGTCTATGTGCTAATTAAACTAGGGACTTAATAAACTAAAAAAGCCTTTTTGTAGCAACCACAAAGCAAACAATAAAGAAATAACAGTGCTATAGATATCAAAATAGGCCAACACCATAACAAACGTAGCAACAATATCTAAAACAGTCATAACAGGACTAAAAAATAATAAAGATTTTAGTATTAAAAGGATTACAATAATAAAAACAAAACTTTTACCAATACCAAACTTTAACAAAAATAGTAGTAAAGCAGCAAACATATCCAAAAACCCAAATATTTTTAATATCATTCATCCTAAATCCAATAGAAATTTTATAAAGCTTACTAAAATGGAAATTAAATACACTCCAAGGTTATATCAAGAAACAATATTCAATACCTGTAGGACTAAAAACTGTCTAGTAATACTTCCAACAGGGCTAGGAAAGACAAAAACCGCAATATTGGTGGCAGTACATAGATTAAAACTGTATCCTAATTCAAAAATTCTATTTCTAACTCCTACAAAGCCTCTTGCGAATCAAATAGCCAAAGAATTTCTAAACTCAACAACAATAACCCAGGTTGAAATCCTGACTGGATCAATTCCTCCTGCCAAAAGACAGGAGTTATGGAATAAATCAAAAGTTTTTGTATCAACTCCGCAAGGTTGTGCAAACGACATAATTAATAAAAAAATAAGCCTAAAAGAAGTAAGTTGCATAATCTTCGATGAAGCCCATAGAGCAGTAGGAGACTATGATTATGTGTGGATTGCAAAAAAATATGTACAACGATCACAACATCCCAGAATAGTCGCCTTAACCGCCTCTCCAGGATCTGACAAATCTAAAATAAAAGAAGTTTGCAAGAATCTTTTCATAGATGAAATAGAAACAAGGACTCCAGAAGATCAAGATGTTTTGCCTTATATCCAAGAATTAAAAATAGAACAAATTCAGGTTGAGCTTCCAAAGGAATTTGAAAAAATCCAAAATTACCTCAAAGCATGTTACAAATCCAAAATTGAAAGTCTGAAAAGACTTGGATTAGTAGGACCGCAACAAACATTTGCAAGCAAATCCCAACTAATTTCACTTCAAGCAACAATACACTCCAAAATAGCCCATGGCCAAAAAGAAATAAGATTCTGGCAAGGAATTAGTATAGCTGCCCAAGCATTAAAATCACAACATGCATTAGAAATGTTAGAAACCCAAGGCATTGATTCCTTGAATAAATATCTAAAAACTATCTTTGAGGCAGCAAGGAAATCAAAAACAAAAGCAAATAAAGAATTAATGAGGGATACAAATTTCAAATCAGCTTACACTCTAGCCAAAAGGTTACTAGAAAAAAACATACAACATCCAAAACTGATTAAATTAATAGAATTAATCAAAAAAGAGATAGATAATAAAAGAATAATCATTTTTAATCAATATCGGGATTCAGCACTCTTGCTCGAAAAAGAACTTAATAAAATCCCCAATGTAAATGCGAAGCTGTTTGTAGGTCAATTAAAAAAAGAAGGAACAGGATTAACCCAAAAAAAACAAATTGAAATAATCCAAGATTTTGAAAAAGGAAAATATAATGTCCTGGTTTCCACTTCAATTGGAGAAGAGGGATTAGATATCCCGCAAGTAGATATTGTCATTTTCTATGAACCAATACCTTCAGCAATACGCTCTATTCAAAGACGTGGGAGAACAGCCAGACTCGAAAAAGGCAAAGTCATAATCTTAATAACTAAAAACACAAGAGATGAAGCATATCATTGGACAGCATTTAACAAAGAAAAACGCATGCACAAAATACTAAAAGATTTAAAAAACACAATCGTATTAGAACAAAAAACAATTTCTTCATACTCTGAAAAAAAAGAATCAGAAATAATTGCCGACTTTAGAGAAAAGAATTCAAATGTGCTAAAACAGTTAATAGATAACAACGTAGATGTAACATTAAAATCTCTAGATATAGCAGATTATATTATCTCAAACAAAATAGCAATAGAAAGAAAAAACATTCAAGATTTTATTCATTCATTAATAGATCAAAGAATATTAATTCAGCTTAAACAACTAAAAGAAAATTTTGAAACCCCTATCATAATCCTAGAAGGAACAGAAGATATTTATTCAGTAAGAAATGTTCATGCAAATTCTATTCGTGGATTGTTATCAACAATAGCAACCGAATTTAAAATTCCAATAATCCCCACTAAAAACAGTTATGATACTGCATTACTAATCAAGACAATCGCCGAACAACAAACAAAATCAAAAAAAGATATAGCAATAAGGTTAGGAAAAAAGCCTTTAAGTTTAAAAGAACAACAAGAATTCATAGTTTCTTCTCTTCCCAACATAGGGTCAACACTCGCCAAGTTATTGTTAAGAAAATTTGGTTCCATATCCAACATCATTAATGCTTCAGAAGAAGAATTAATGCAAGTAGAAAAAGTTGGAATAAAAACAGCTAACGAAATCAAAAAAGTACTTACTGAAAATTATCCTTATGAATAACTTCCTAACTCAACACGATACAGGGGAGGGGGAGTTTCTTTCACTCTTAAATCTGGGTCTCCTTTAATAAGGCATCCTTGGATCTTTTTCCCTAAAGAATAACCTAAACTCAAAACAGCCATGTGGTCTCCGTGATTATCAATACATACTTCTTTGCCTTTAATTTGTTCTTTTTTCTCTAATTCAGCTTTTAAGTTTTCTAAGCAACCAGGTTCACAATCATCAAGTCCACAAAGCAAAACAGCTCTTTCTTTCAAGAATACTCCTACAATTTCAGAAACCAACCTCTCCATATCAACATTTGTTCTAGACATTAAAAATAAAAAAGGGGCCTTTTAGTTTATTAACTTTATTATTCCAAAGCATATGTTTCCACAACACTGTACCTTGGCCCATCCTTGGTTAGCTCGCTCTTAATCAAACTAAACTCGCTAACAACAAACTCTCCCCCAATATTGGAATTCTTTAAAAAGTCTAATAGGTTTTTCTTATTCTTAACATGCTTAACTCTAGCTAATGTCAAATGTGCTTTAAACCTAGTTTCTTGCTCAGAAAATTCTATAAGCTCTTCATCAACTTTTTTCTGCAATTCAATTACTTTCTCTTCAGGTCCCAAACCTACCCAAACAATCCTGATAAATTTTTCATTAGGAAAAACCCCGGTACCTTCAATTCTAACCTTAAATTTTCTGACATTAACATTTTTCAGTTTATTTTTTATCCCATCAAGTCTCTTTTCTTCCACTTCTCCTAAAAACTTCAAAGTCAAATGTAAATTTTTCTTATGAACAAAAACAGCTTTAACAAAAGGTTTAATCTTTAGCTGAAAATCATACAATTTATCCTTAATTTCCTTAGGCAACTCAACAGCAACAAACAACCTCATATTAATTCTCCAACAATCTTGGCTCCAGTCAAAACCGTCATCTCATTCACATCTAAATCTGGGTTAATCTCCACTAAATCAATCATTTTCAAGTTTTTTAACCTTTTTAATCTTTGGATAAAATACAATAGCTGTCTTGTTGTCATACCTCCTGGACTTAAATGACCAGTGCCAGGAGCACATCCAGGATCCAAAACATCAATATCAATGCTCAAATACAGCCCATCAAAACCTCTTGCTTTTTCCATAACTGCGTCGCAAACCTCTCTAATACCTCCAGCAATATTTTTCATATTAAAAATTTGAACAGCATTCTTTTCTAAAAATTCTTTTTCTTTCTTAAACACGCTCCTCAAACCAACATAAGCTAAGTTTTCTTTCTTCAAAATTTCTTCCTTAATTAGAACCTTCACAAAGTCCTCATGGCTAATCTTAAAATTATTGACACAATCTGCATGTGCATCAAATATAATTAATCCAGGATTTTTATAATTTTTACTAAACTTTTTAAAACAAGAATAAGTAATAGAATGATCTCCTCCAATAACCACTCCCTCATTCACATTATCAAAAATATTTTCCATCGTCTCTTCAATGTTATCCTTATTCACATGAATTTCCTTAACATCAAAAATCAGAGGGTAATTATTTTCATTTAGTTCAATCTTTTTCAAAGCATTTAAGATTCTATTAGGAGCTTTTTCACATCCTTTATTTTTATTTAAACAACCCAAAGAACTAGGTACTAAAAAAATCTTCATTTTTTGAAATATTTTCTGATAGGCCTCAAAATATTATTAAGTTCCTCTGCTACAGCATTCTTTAAATCTAGAGGATGAATCTTTTTCTTTCTAAATTCTTTTTCAACCTCATCATAATTATTAAATTCTAAATTCCCTCCATATTTTTTATCTCTTTTAATCATAAATTTGTCAATTCGAGGAAAAATAACTAATTTTAAAATAGATAAAATAGGGTTATCCTTAACAATTCCCGCTAAACAATAAGCCTTCTTAATTTTTTTCTTAACATCATCATCGCTATCCTGAACAGAAATGAAACTTTCCTTATCACTAGAGCTCATTTTTCCACCAGGCCCTTTCAAAGAAGGAATTAATTCTGTATGAACAAAAATGGGTGTCTTATAATTAATATATTTAAACAATTCTTTACCCAACATATGTATCTTTCTTTGATCTATTCCAGCTTCCACCAAATCTACTCCCAAATGTTTAATATCTGCAATCTGCATAAATGGATAAATAACCTGGCTAACTCTTGCATGTTCAATGTCCCTTGCAACAACCTGCATGCTTCTTAAAGCCCTGTTGATTGTTGTTTGCAAAGACATCAAAAAAATATCATCCACATACTCTACCTTTCTCTGAAAACTGCTTCCAATAATAAATTTGGCTTGAGTCAAACCAGTAGCCTTAAATGCCTTTTCCCATCTTCTTACCTCTTTATGAATAAAATCCCAATCTCCTTTTCTATTCAACCAGGTATGCCAATCAGCAAACAAAACCTTAACCTCAAAACCAGCTTTTTGTAAATCCAAAAGTTTAGTAATCGTAACTAAATGTCCCAAATGAACATCTCCGCTAGTTTCATATCCACAATAAACAACAGGTTTCTTCTTTTTCTTTAAGAGATCTCTTATTTTATTCTCTCCGATAATCTCCTCAGCATTTCTCTTAACCAATCTTAACCTTTCTTCAATATCCATAATCATAAAATATCCTATTAAAATATAAAGCTTTCCAAAAATCTTACGAAAAAGTTAGATTAAACATTATTAAACCTCTTAAATTAAGTGAGATATGCAAGAATCAACTCTCTTTAAAATTTCCTTAACACTCAGCATAATAGGCATATTAGTTCTTTTATTTGTTTCAGAAAAAAAGGATGCAGATTTAGTCACAATAGAAGAAGCATTAAACAGCTCGATAGGTCAAAAAGTGAAAATCAAAGGTCAATTAACAACAATAATCAACTCTCCTGGATTCCTCATTCTAAACATCAAAGACAATACTGGAGAAATAAAGGCAATTGCTTTCATAGAAGAAGAAATTAGAATATTTCCAAATAGTACAGTAAAAGTAGAAGGACAGATTAAAGAATACAAAAATGAAAAGGAAATTGAAGTTTCTTCAATCACAACATTATGATTTTCCAAATCCTTATCGCAATAATCATTGGAGTTTTTTTAGGTATCATAACAGGCCTTACTCCAGGAATTCACATAAATTTAATCAGTCTTTCAATTCTTTCTCTTTCTCCAATCTTACTTAACTACACTACGCCATTAATCCTTGCCATAATGATAATTGGAATGGCAGTAACACACACATTCCTAGACACAATACCCTCGATTTTTCTTGGAGCTCCAGATCCAAATCAAGTCCTAACAGTTCTTCCAGGACATAGAATGCTTCTACAAGGAAAAGGCTATGAAGCAGTAATTTTAACAGTTCTTGGATCTTTATCATGCCTTATTCTTGCCTTGTCTCTTACCCCGATACTTCTAATGATGATTCCAAAAGTATACGGAATCCTAAAGAACTATATCGGTTATATCTTAATTTTGGCCACCTTATTCCTGATTTGTAAAGAAAACAAAGCCAGAGAGTGGGCGCTTGTCTTTTTTTTCTTATCCGGCATCCTTGGTTTGTTAGTTTTAAACTCAGAGCTCACAAATCCTTTATTTCCATTGCTTTCTGGTCTATTCGGAACTTCCACATTACTAATAAGTATAAAAAATAAAACAAAAATTCCAGAACAAAAAATTTCTTTTCCAAAAACAAGAAGTTTGGAAGGCATTAAGCTGTCTATGATAGCCACCTTTGTAGGAACGCTTTGCTCCTTCCTTCCCGGACTTGGCCCATCTCAAGCAGCAATACTAGCTTCCTCACTAACTAAAAAAATAAAACGAGATCTTTTCCTTGTCTTAGTTGGGGGGTTAAGTACTATCAATATGGTAATAAGTTTTATTGCCCTTTACACAATCAATAAAGCAAGAAATGGTGCAGTAATAATTATTTCAAAAATGATCGAAGTAATAGATTTAGATACACTGTTCATTTTTCTTGGAGCTACTATTGTTGCAGCTTCACTAGCCACACTCCTTGCAGTTTTTTTAGCAAGAATTTTTTCAAAAATAATGACAAAACTAAACTATAAGTTTTTATGTACAATGATAATTTTATTAATAACAATCCTTACAGTAGTACTTTCAAATTTATTCGGGTTATTTATACTAATAATCTCAACTTTACTGGGAGTTTTGCCAACACTAAAAAACATAGGAAAAAATCATCTTATGGGTTGTTTAATTTTGTCCATTACCTTATATTTTTTATTATAAAAACTAAAACCACTTCTGCAGTCCTTCCTGCTTTTCTTTATCTTTACCAAAAACGCTTTCGATTCTTCTCTTAGTTAATTCTAAACTTTGTCTTAAGTAAGGAGGCAAAGAATACTTATTGGCTAATTGCAAACTAGGCTCTAAATACTTAATAATGCTCCCTTCCGCAATTGTAAAAATAATTCTCCCTCCGCATTTACATTTTCCACTTAAAGGGGGTCTCCTAAACTTTTCATTGCAATCAACACATCTAAATTGTTGCATAGAAAACTTTCTTAAATTACCTTTAATATCCCTGATAAAATGTCTTTCAATAACTAATCTCGCTACATCGTTTTCGTTAACTGCTCTAACAATTTCTGCAATCTTCATTTGTCCTTGTACTTTTTCCATCATGCTTGGAATGGATTTATAAGCACTACACCTAACACCTTCATTAATATCCTCGGTGTCATGAGTAAAACCCAAGGCCCCATACTGCCCTTTTTTATTCAAAACACCCTCAAAAATAGCTATTTCAATATCCCAGGGATTTTTATATTCTAAAGCAGCCTCATATAGTTCTAAAGGATATTCCCATACAATGTCCATGTTGAACACCATATCGTCCACTTCACTAGGAATTAGCCTATATGTCAAAACCAAAGGTGCATCCTGTCTTGATCCCCTGTGTCCAGGCAAATATTTTCTAGAAAAATTCAAAAGAACATCCATTAACAATATTACACAAGCCTCATCCCCATCACAATCCCTCCTCATAATGCTATGCAATAAAGGATGTGCAAAAAATCCTTGAGTTCCAGAAAAACCAATTACCCTTCCCACTATACCAGCAGATGTGTGTGGACTCATACATACCACCAAACTTCCGACCACATCCTGTTGTTTTTTAAAATTATAAAACTTCTTTAAGCCATAAAGATTAACCAACAAATCATCAATAAATTTCCCAACCCTCAACAAAACATTATCTGCTCCTTCTTCTAAACTTTCTTCACAAGCAGGCAAGATAATATCCTGCACTTTCAATGCCACTAATTGGTCATCTTTTTCTAGTTTGTTTCCATAAATATCTTGAACATATCCTAACCTATACAAATCCTTAACACTAGTGCCAATCTCCTTTGGTTTAAAAGCAGTGATTGCCATTTCAGTCATGTCGTACCTCGTAGTGCCATCTTTATTCACATAAATATCGTGCTTAGATCTCAATATGCCCTTAACGAGATTTTCTGGTATGCTCTCTGCGCTTGACATCCCTCTCACACCTTTAATCATCTCATTATAACTCTGAATTTTAAGTTTATCAAGAGCAGACCTAAAATAATGTTTCACATCTATTGTTCGAGAAGTTTTTGCACTTTTTCTGTGTCCTTCTTTTTCACAATTTTTATCTATATATTTTTCACAAACATTGCAATACTCCTTTTTTTCTGTTTTATCACCACAAGTTTCACAGCAAGGATAAATTGTCTCTTTCTTGCACTTATTACAATAAAAAATAGAAAATTCCGCAGTGACTTTGCCTTTTTCCAAAGAGGTCTGAAGGTTTCTCATTTTCCCGCCTTCCCCACCAACAGGGAACAAAACATGCGGACTGCCAGTCATTTTTCTCATCTTAGCTTTCTCAGGTCTTCCCATTCTTGCACCAATAAAAGTTCCATTTTTATCTCTAATTTTTATTCCAGTCACCATATTAACAATATCAAGAACATTTTCCCCTTCTTTTTTTTCTTTCAAACAAAAAGAAAGCGCAAAAGCGTCATCACCTTTAACAATAACTCTATCTTTCTTTACTTCATGGGGTACACCCAATAGCTCCAAAGCCCTTTTTGGATCTTTACCCTCTACATCCTTATCAACATCATAAACATAGGGAAAAATTAGTTCATTTTTATTAGAAGTTGCTTGAGTAAACCACTCAAAGAGGCTGTTCATTTGGTCTTTATTCAAAGAGGTCCAATGGTATGTGTATCTTGGATGCAAAGGTACATCAAATTTTTGAGAAATTTCAATAGCATCCTTTGCACTTATTTTCATAAACCGATCTTTAATCAAAGCCTTGATAATCTCATTTTTATTCTTGATTTTTTCAAGTTCAGCCTTATACCACTCCTCATTATACCCACATGGAACTAATTTATGACCTCTATCGAGAAAGTCACCATAATTAATCAAAATATCTCCTAAATAAATTATTTCTTCAATATCATCTCTGCACTTCTTTGCATCTTTTTCATTTTCTAAAAAAAGCACACTCCCATTATGCAATTTAACAATTGGCCCCTCTAGTTTATCACAAACTGCCAAAGTTGTTGCTTTCCCAGGTCTTTCCATTTTTAATTGTGTACCAATAGCAATAAAATCCTTTAAAACCACCATAGTTGCCGGGTGAACAGCACAAGAACTAAATCCAGAATTTCTTGCTCTTCCATACCTTAACCTAAATCCTCCTTCTTCTAAAGGATAAGTTAAAACCGGTCTACCTGCAACAAGATCTTTAATATATGTATAGTCAGGTTTAATTAATCCATCACTTTTTTCGACCTTTTCCTTAGATTTAATCTGTTGTTGCAATTCAACAAAATCTTTTAAAAAGTTCCAATGGGTTAAATTAAAGTCCTCCATAAATCTAGAGAATTTTTTATACACCTTGGCTGCTTTTTGTGCAATTCCCTCACCAATAACCAAACATACTCCATTCCTCACTCGATTGGTTTCAATTCTATCTAGATTCTTATAATTACTCACCTCAATTTTCTCACTAGGATCTCCATCAACCTGAATAGGCAAGTGATCCATTAAAAACAAAATTTCAGCATCACTAGGCATATACTGCAAATTTGATACTCTTTCATGAAAATCTTTTAATTCAGTGACTATTCTCTTCTTTTCATCTTCAGATGGATCATAAGCATCATAACCCATTTCATTACGCACATAATCTGCAATTAAAAGTGAAACAGATTCAGCAGTCCCTCCAGCGCTTCTCATTGGTCCAGAAAAGTACAATGCAAAATATTCCTTGCCATCTCTTCTCTTTTTAATTCCAAGTTTTGTAAATCCTTCTAAAGGGCTAGCAACAACTCCATTAGTTAGATAAGCAATACCTGTTCTTATACCCACTTCCATTGCTTCCCTCTTATCCTTAAATTCGCAAAACTTTTCTTGAGCAACTTCTAAAGAAATAACTAAAGCAACCCTCCAATCCTGAGCACCATACTCTTTTTCTAATTCTACAATACGTTTAACTATTCCCTTGCCTTTTATCCGGGGAGCAACAGTGGTGATTAATCCTTCAACCCTCTCTGCCATATTCTCTGCTAAAGGAGTTTCTACATCATCTATAGGGTCTACTCCCTTTTTTCTTGCTTCCTTCGCTACCGAATAAGCCTTATCTATTTCTTTTTTAATATGATCAAAATATTCTTGCATTTTAATTCCCGAAATTTAAAACCTTAATCTCCCTTGTTTTTAAGTTAACCACTGCAACCTTAGAGGGTTCTGGGTGGTGACCCACTCTCTCCTGAAAAGCTGTTGTAGATTGCCAACAAGATCCACAAACAGTAACAACATTGTTGTATGAACTAATACTTAATTTATGAATATGACCAGTAATAAAAAAATCAGGGATTTTGTCAATAAATAAAGGGTCCATTTCTCCTGAAGGAACATATAAAGTAGAACCATGTACTGGTGCCAAATGTCTTTTCTGTAATAAATACTTCATAAGTAAATCCCCTCTATCATATCCTCCATTAAGTCGAATTGATTCAACATTGCTTGCATAATAATCAAAACTATAACCATGATACATCAATACATCAAAACCAACAAAATTATTAGAAGCATGGATATTTACCAAAGCAGGATTACTTACTATTGTAACATTAGGCAGATCATATAAACTCTTAGCCAAAACCTTATCAAAAACCGGTTGAGGTTCTGCTATTCTTAAAGCATCGTGATTGCCTGGGCAAATAATGATTTTAATATCCTTACGCACTTTCCTTAAAAGTTCTGCACATTTTTGGTATTGTAAAGAAATATCCTTTATTAGTAAATCTTTATCTTGATCAGGATAAATCCCAACACCATCAACAACATCTCCTGCAATAAATAAATATTTAACTTTGGCAGCAATTCTTTTCTGTTTACCTGTCCCAGTTTTCCCATTTATCCAATTTAAAAATCTATTAAACTCTTTCCCCAGGAATACATTACTCCCAACATGAAGATCACTGATAAATACTGCATAAACCTCATCAGGACTTCGCTTTATTTCCTTCCCTCTCGGAATGTCTGGAAAATAAATAGCATTAGAAAAAACTATTCCATTGCCTACAATACCTTCAACTCCAATAACTTCATCTAAAACAATTTCAGTATTAGTATTAAAAATATCTGAATCTTTATTAATCAAGACAGTAATGCTTCCTGTTAAATCCTCTAAAACTAATAATAAATGTCCATTTTTAGTGATTCTTTTGTCAGAAACTATTCCTATTAAAGAAACAGTATCCTTAAGTTTTTTATTATATATTCTGCTTATTGAAATGCTGTTTTGTAATTCTGGTCTCTTTTGCAATATTTCTCTTAGATTATTATATCTTAATCTAAAATGAGAAACAAAATCTTCAACCTCTCTTTTATTAGAAGCAGCTCCATAAGATTTAGTAACAACCACACTAAACCCTTCCTCTGTTTCAAAATTTGGCTCTATTTTATTTGGTGTTTTTATCTCTTCTAAAAGTCTATTGATTTTAGTTTTGTCTTTTTCCAAAGAAGTATAATTAAGAATTTCTAAAAAGGTATAGTAAATCTGTCCATTCTTTCCTTTCTCCAACAAGGATCTTGATCTTTCAAACTCATACCAATTCAAGGTTAAGGGTTTATTTAAATTCCTAAAAACAAAACATAAATCTTTAGTTAAAACAATAGGAGTTTCTTTAGTATCTAATTTAGTTTCAAAATTTTTAATAAAATCTTCTATATCAATATCATTAGTAAAAGAACTAAAAAAATCAGGACTCAATAAATATCCTTTCTCTAAAAACAAATTAATTAATTTTTGTTTCATAGATTTAAACTTTCTTTTAATAAATTCTTTATCTTCGGGACAAGAGATAGGGGAATAGCTAAAGAAATTTCACGAGTTCGGCCATACCTTCCCTTGCTAATAGTCTTAGCTTGGATTATGCCCAGCATATCAAACTCTGCAATAATATCACTTAGTCTTCTTTGTGTTAAAGGTTTAACCGCACATCTAGCACAAGTATCTCGATATGATTCATAAACCTCTCCTGTAAATATCTTGTGATTGCTTCCTTCGCAGACAGTCAACATAGAAAACAAAGCTAACTTGAATTGCTTTGGCTGAGTTATAGTAATATCTAATATTCTATCTTTCTCAATTTTTTCTTCTGCTTCATCAATGTGGTTTATAGATATTTTAGGGAGATTCTTCCTTTCCGCTATTTCTCCTGATACTCTTAATAACTCCAAGGCCCTTCTAGCATCTCCATGTTCCCTTGCTGCATAAGCAGCACATTTTTCTATAACACCCTCTGCCAAAGTTCCCTCTCTAAATGCTAATTTAGATCTTTGCCTTAAAATGCTTTGTAATTGAATTGCATTATAAGGTGGAAAAAGAATTTCCTCTTCACTTAGGCTACTTTTAACTCTAGGGTCTAATTGATCTGTAAAAAGCAAATCATTAGAAATCCCGATTAAGGAGATTTGGCTACCCTTAAGTTCTGCATTCAGCCTAGTAAGATTATATAATAATTCATCTCCTATCTTCCTTACAAGTTGATCAATCTCATCTAAGATGATAACCAAAAGTTGATTTACCTCTTCTACTTTCTCCACAAAAAGTTTGTAAATCTCTTCAGTAGGTAAACCAGTAGAAGGTACCTCTAATCCAAGCTCTCTTACCAACTGAGCAACTAGCCTGTATTCTGTATCAGCAACCCTCTTTAACTTACAATTAAGATATATAATTTTTAAGGGGATCTTATTTTTTTTAGCAATTTGATTCAAATTTTTACATACATGAGTAACAGTTAAACTTTTTCCAGTTCCAGTTTTCCCATAGATAAAAATATTGCTTGGTTTCTCAGATCTCAAAGCAGGAGCTAAAATTCCTGCCACTTGGTCTATTTGTTCTTTTCTGTGAGGCACATGATTAGGTGTATAATTAGATTGCAATGATTTCTTATTAATAAACAACGGCTCTTTCTGAAGAAAATTTTCAAAGAATTTATTTAAACTTTTTTCCACCATTTTGACCTATTAGGCTCATAGCATATTTAAAGATTATTATACTTTAAACATATACCCTCACACCCATATTTCCAATGGAACATTTCAAAAGAAAAAAAGTTGGTTCCTAGAATCCTAAAAAAATAGAGTAAAATCACCATAAAAAACAACATTAAACCACAACAAGAATAATCAAAAAACAACAAAACAAAAACAGGCAGTACAAAGCGTAAAACTATAAAATTTTAATAATTAATAAATAATTATTAAAAATTAATTATTTAAGTTTTTCTATTATATAATATATACCTTATATTTATTAATTTAACATTAGGTATAGTTAGTTATTATTGCCCAATAGTTCCATATGAAACGAAGGTGTTGTTTTCATGGAATAATAACACTAATTTTTCACATCCATCATATCTCAAAAAATCTCTACACGAAATAGGGGAGTGACTCCCTAAAAAACAAAATTTATAAACTAAAGAATTCTTTTGTTAATTATGAACCTACTTAATATTATTATAATTATAATCGTAGGTCTTTTTACTCTTGAGATACTTAAACACCTTTTTATTAAAAAAATCTACAAAACAGGTGCCACTATTGTCGATAGTGCAAGCACTTTAAAAGATAACTTTAACTTCGAAGAGTTTAAAAAAGGAATATTTTCAGAAATCAATAAACAAAAAGAAGCAACTCGAAAAACACTATCAAAAATACAAAACAATTAGAGACTAGAAAAATTTATAAATAACCCTTCCCCATTACCATAAAGGTGAATGACATGTCAGAAGAAGAAAAAAGATATTCAAAGAGATATTAAACAAAACCGTAGTAACAAAATCCGGAAAAAGATTTGGAGAAGTAGGTAATATTTCTTTTGAAACACGAACAGGTGAGTTAATTCAAATAATATTAAAAAACCCCACAAGCTATGCTGAAGGCTTAGAGCTAGAAAAGGATAATAAAGGAAATTTTATGATCCCTTACTCAGCAGTCATAGCTGTAGGTGATTTTGTGGTTGTATCAGAAGAAGATATAATCTAAAAACAAAAGATACTTTTTTAAATATTCTTTTTCTTTCTTATTTCTTATGAACCAAAAAGACACAAAGTCAATTAAGGTACCTAAACAAATAGTTGACCAGGTAATTGGCCAAGATGAAGCCATTAATATAATTAAAAAAGCAGCTCGACAGAGGAGGAATGTTTTGCTTATTGGAGATCCAGGTACTGGAAAGTCAATGATTGGCCAAGCACTGGCAGAACTACTTCCAAAAGAAAAATTAGTTGATATTCTTGCTTTTCCAAATCCTTCAGATGAAAATGTCCCTTTTATCAAAGTTTTACCAAAAGGACAAGGAAAAAGAATTCTTGAAAGGGCAAAAATACAAGCAGCAACATCCTCAAAAAACCAAAGTATAGTGATGTTAGTGATTATAATCGTCCTAAGCTTAATTCCTTATTATTTTTGGAAAACAGGAGCAATTTCAGATGTTATCTATGCAGCATCAATGATGTCTACAATGGTACTTATTGTAGGTTTAATATTATTTGTCAACTTAAATAAGAGAGCCAAATTCAATAGCAAACAAATAGAAGTACCAAAACTTTTAGTGGACAATTCAAACACAAAACAAGCACCTTTTATTGATGCTACAGGAGCCCATGCAGGAGCTTTATTAGGAGATGTACTTCACGACCCTCTTCAGTCTGGTGGTTTAGGAACTCCTGCATATCAAAGATTAATCCCAGGGTTTATACACAGATCTAATGGAGGTGTTTTGTTTATAGATGAAATAGCCACATTGTCAGCAAGATCACAACAAGAACTCCTTACAGCACTACAAGAAAAAAAGTATCCTATAACAGGTCAATCAGAGCGCTCATCAGGAGCAATGACAAGATCAGAACCAGTTCCTTGTGACTTTGTAATGATAGCTGCAGGTAATCTAGAAACAATAAAGCACATGCATCCAGCACTAAGATCAAGGATACGTGGATATGGATATGAAGTATACATGAATACAACAATGGATGACACAAAAGAAAATAGAGAAAAATTAAGGAGATTTGTTGCACAAGAAGTAACCAAAGATAAAAAGATACCTCATTTTACAAAAGAAGCAGTTGATGTTATCATAGAAGAAGCAAGAAAAAAAGCAGGCATGGCCAAAAAATTAACATTGTATCTCAGGGAGCTTGGGGGATTAGTTAGAGCAGCAGGAGATATAGCTTTAGAAGAAAAAGCAAAATTAGTAGAAAAAGAGCATGTCCTCAAAGCAAAGAAATTATCTCGGACACTAGAACAACAAATTGCAGATAGATATATTGAAAATAAGAAGAAATATGAAGTAATCAAAACAACAGGCAAACAAATAGGAAGAGTTAATGGATTAGCAGTAATCGGATCAGAATCAGCATTCTCAGGTATTGTTTTACCAATAGAGTCAGAAGTAACTATTGGTGGGAAAAAAGCAGATTTTGTTGCAACAGGAAAACTAGGAGAAATTGCAAAAGAAGCAGTTAAAAACGTGTCAGCAATAATACTAAAACACTTTGGAGAAGATATAAAAGAAACTCGAGATATTTATGTCCAATTCTTACAAACAGTAGACACAGGAGTAGAGGGAGACTCTGCCTCTATAGCAGTTGCAACTGCAGTAATCTCAGCACTTAAAAAAATTCCAGTAAAACAAGACATAGCAATGACTGGCTCACTCTCAGTAAGAGGAGAAGTTTTAGCAATAGGAGGGGTAACAGCAAAAATTGAAGCTGCAATAGAAGCAGGGTTAAAACAAGTTATCATCCCAAAAGCTAACGAAAATGATGTGATTTTATCCAAAGAAAAAAAGGACAAAATCAAGATTATTCCAGTATCTAACATAAAAGAAGTTATAAAACACGCCTTGGTATGGAAAGGCAAAGAAATAATACTTAAAAAATTCAGATAATCACATTTTCTCTAAAACATCAATTCCTAATAATCCCAACCCATCTTTAATTACATAACCCGTTGCCAAGATTAGTTTTAACCTGGCATTTCTTATTTTTCTCTCAGCTTTCAAAACAGGACAATCTTGATAAAACAAATTAAATCCTTTTGCCAACCTCACCAAATAGTGTGCAATCAAACTTGGTTTATATTGCTTTGCAGCTTGATCCACAATAAGGGGATACTCATTAAGTAATTTAATTAATTCTAATTCTCTATCGTGCTTCAATAAATCATAAT
>JAFCDT010000035.1 GCA_017609525.1 Candidatus Woesearchaeota archaeon
AAAAGTTGTTGAAGATAGTGGATTAGTAGATAAGGCTGTTTTAGGATACAAAGACGATAGGTATAAGATAATTGAAGAATTAAAGCCGGGTGTTATTTGTTTAGGTTATGATCAGGTAGCTTTTACAAGAGGCCTTAAAGATTATTTAAGAAAAAGAGGTTTAAAGACCAAAATTACAAGAATTAAAGCATTTAAACCAGAAAAATATAAGTCTTCTTTATTGAGATAATATAGTATGTATTTATAGAAAAACTTATATATTCAATATTTTTGCATATAGGTTATGAATCCAACTAAAGAAAATCAATATAAGGTAAATGGGTTTTCTTTAGACTCTAAGTTCTATTATTATTGGTAAATCTGGAGATTTTAGCCAAGATTTGATTTTTCTGGTTTCTAAATCTCTATCAATCAACTTAGAGTTAGCTGTCAAGGAGGAAAAATGATGAAGATGAATACAACAACAAACGGGGTGAAAGATATAAGGGTGGTAAGTTATGAAAAAATGACTTCACCAAAAGCATTGTGGGAAAAGATTCCAAGAACTGAAGAAGCAAATAAAATTGTTAAAAACACAAGAGAATGCATAGAAAATATTTTTGATGGAAAAGAATCAAGAAGAATCTTGATAGTTGGGCCTTGTTCAATACATGATTATGATGAAGCAAGAGAATATATGGAACAATTGGCTGAGATTAGTAAAGAAGTAAAAGATAGGTTCCTTGTTCTTGCAAGGGTTAATGTTGAAAAACCAAGAACCAAAGCTGATTGGCCAGGATTTCTCCTTGACCCAGACAGAGATTGTTCGGGTGATATTGAAAAAGGAAGAGAACTTACAAGAAAATTATTATTATACATTAATGAACTTGGTTTGCCTGCGGCAACTGAGTTTGTGTATACCATCACTCCACAATATATTGGAGACCTGATTTCCCTTGCTTGGGTGGGTGCAAGATCTGTTGGAGCAGATATGCATAAACGTATGGCTTCTGGATTGTCTATGCCGGTTGGTTTCAAGAATGGTTTAGAAGGAAGTGTAGAGGCGGCTGTGAATGCTGTTTTAACAGCTGGATCAAGAAGTGTTTTACTGGTATTAGTCCAGATGGGGTGGAAGCAAGAGTAGAAACAACAGGGAATCCTTACTGTGCTGTTATCTTAAGAGGAGGAAACGGCACCCCAAACTACCTTCCAGAAAAAGTTTATGCAACGCAGGAGTTACTTAGGAGTAAAGGATTAAGAGAGAATTTATTAATTGATGTCAGTCATGGAAATTCAGGAAAAGATTATAGAGAACAGCCAAAAGTGTTTAGGAATGTGGTTGAACAAATGGCAGGAAATAAGGGAATTATTGGAATGTTGGTGGAGTCATATATTAATGAAGGGAATCAAAAAGATGCGGGGCATTTAAGATATGGGGTATCTATTACTGACTCATGCATTAGTTTAGAAACTACAAGAGAATTGATTAAATATGCCTATGATAGGTTGTAGAGTTGATGCGCCGACCGAGCAAGAAGCCCTTAGTTTTATGCTCGAATTGATTTTAACTTATATTTATAATAAAAGACATATAAATATTTAAAGATTAGCCTTGTTTAGTATAATTCTTAAAAAGGAGGAGATAATAATTCAATGAATTCCGAAAAAGATAAGAAAGCATTTGAGAAATTTATAAAAAATAGGTATAAAAATATTAAAAGTACGTCTTTTGAAAATGAACACGGAAAGATAATTCCAAAAAAGCTAGATGTGCCACAATTAACAATAATTCCTCAAGCAGAGCCACATTCTCAAATCTCAGATATTTATTTAGACCCTCAAAGCTGGTATAATTTAGGGGAGTTTATTGAGCCACTCTCTCACCAAGCCTTTTTATGTTATGGCGAGGGATTTTACTTAGCAAGTATTTTTTGTTCTGCTATTTGTTGTGAGTATATTCTAAAGTTTGAATATTTTAAAAAAATACCCAAAACCGAAGTTAACCAGGAATTAAATAAAATTGGTTTGGGAGATTTTGTTAAAGAAGATTATCTAAAAAAAATAGGGCTATTAACAAAATTTGGTAAAAAAATAAGTTACTTAAACACCTTAAGAAATGGCTATTTTCATTTCAACCCAAACAAATTAAGCAAAATTTCAAGTAAAGAAAAAAGTGAACTCTTTGATAATGATATTCCTTACCATGAAGGTTTTCATCTTCCTGTTTTAGCCTATAAGGCGTATTCAACGTTGTATGAGCTAATTAATCATTTCTATGGGACTAATAAGGAAACGGAGTTCTTTGAAGAAGCCATAAAAGACACAAGAGATAAAATGAATCAAATAGCCGAATATGCAGAAAAACAGTTTGGTTTCCCTGATAAAAATTTTGAAATTGCTTATCTCAATAAAAAGATCAATGCAATAGAACAAATGCTTAAAGAAAAAGATGGAAAAAAATTCAATCAGAAGAATTAAAAAAATAAAGGAGAATCTTAAGAAGAATAAGAAGATGGATGCTTTTTGGTAAAATTAAGACCTCCTTTGTCTGTATTGGTTGTTTTTAAAGGTCAAAGAGAGATTGTGGCTTCTTTAATCTGACGGATAAATCCTAAAGGTTAGGAAACCAAAGGGAATAGGCGAAGATAAACAGTTAAGGAACCGATTAATGAATTGGACTTATGACTACTGGTCTAAAAATTATTTTTTTACTCATATTTTACATAATATAAGTTAAACTATACCCTTAGCAGAATCTTACCCATACAAAAGATTTAAATAAGCTTTTGTATATCTAAATTCATACATTTTAAGAAAAATGCCTCCTACAATAGATATTCCTGATAAAATTTGTAAACTTCTATTTTTTATGAATGAAACCCAAGAAATAGATAGCAAAACCAAAATACAAAAAATGGTTTTCCTCTTACAGAAAGAACATCATTTAAATCTGGGATTTGAATTTATTAGTTATAATTATGGTCCTTACTCTTTTGACCTAACTGATGCTTTGGAAACCTTAACTATTCTTGGATTAGTTGAAGAACATACTGTTTATTTTGGGAATGATGACAAATCATTATTTCCTTTAAAACAGATTAAGTATAAAATAACAGAAAAAGGGGAAAAAACTGCTAAAGATATAGAAAGGAGAACTAGTTTTACAGATTCTGAGAAACTTGCAATCAAAAAAGTTATTTCAGACTGGAAAGATAAAAGTAGGGAAGAAATTGTTGCTTATGTTTACAGCAAGTATATGACCGAAGATGGAGACCTATCACCTTCTATGTAAAAAAGTTGAGGGTTTGCCTGAATGTGTTAAGAAATATATTTATTCTAAAGATATTGGTAATAAAAAAATATTTTTGGTTAAGGATAATTGTCCAAACTTAAGACCTGAGAATCGCATCCATTACAAAAGAAGGATATCTGAAGAATATGGTGAAAAGATAAACCACCTAATAATGGAAGATTCGGAGGCTAGAAATCTTCTTTTCTCTAACTTGCAAGATTACTTTATGAGAATAAATCAAAATTCAAAACTTGCAGATAAAGAAGATTATAATCTTTTTTTCATTAAAGAATTTGGACTGGTGTGTGTAGAATATGGAGATTCCCGTAAGGCTTGTCATCTGTTACAGATGCGCGACCTTGCTGATGATGAGTCTATTTCAAATGAATATGTTGAAGTAAGTAAAGCTCTATTTAAAGACATAATGCATTTAAGTAATAAGAGGATTATTGAGCAAGATGCCCTTAAGAAATTAATTTTACCCTTTATTAGAATCTTAGAGATATTAAATTTAAAAAAGGATGAACACTTCTTTACTGATGAAAAAACATATGTTGTAATAAAAAGTGGCTATTTAACCTCAAAGGAAGGATCGGATCTACAAAATTTTTTTAGTTCTTGGTTGTATCATCATTTTTTTGAAGACTATTGTAATAATTTAATTGGGAAAGAATTTAAAAAGGAAGTAATAAGAAATCCAAAGATATTTATCAACCCATTATGGGACGGAGAAACAAAAAGAATAGATGGCTACTTAGAACTTGATGGATCTCTAGTTATTGAAGATGATGTCCTTTATATATCCGAATCAAAAAATAGTTTTAAATTAAGACGAGATCATTTTATAATCCTTACTGGTAAATGCAAAATACTTGAAACAATATATCAAATTGAGGTTAAATGTCTTCTTATTTCTACGGGGTTAAGACATAAGATTTTAAAAGACATTGAGACATACCCAAATATAGAAAAGTTTATTATTATAAAAGATAGAATTGATTACAAAAGAGGGATTAAATTAACATGAAATTACTTTGAGTATATGTTTCTTAACTTATTATATTATGTTTTTTCTTCTCTTTCTTGCTTTTCTTTTTCTACTCTTGGTTGTGGTGGATTCCGAAACCTAACGGGTTGATGCGCCGACCGGGATTCGAACCCGGACCTTCAGCTTGGAAGGCTGAAATCCTAGCCATTAGACGATCGGCGCTTAAGTAAAAAATTAAAGAAATGTGTATTTAAAGGTTTCTATCACATCTTTATTTGTCTTTTAATTGCTTCTTCTACAGTGATTTTTTTCCAGCCTTTAAGAAGCAGGTTGGATCTTATTCTATCTAAGGACATTCTTACACTTAAACATTTTTGAATATAATCATCTAATGGCTTAAGGTTTTTGCTTTTTATAGGAATGTTCTTTTTAATGTTAAGTATCTTTCTTTGTTTTGAAGATTCTATAAACTCAACAACCTGGCCAAGTTCTTGTTCTGACTTAAACGGAATCTTGCCACGAGTTATATCCCTGAGATTAAATTTTCCTCTGTAATAGTAAATATATATTATCCCAAGAATTAGGACAATAATTGCTGAAACAATCCAAGGTGTTTTGTTTATTGTTTGTGCACAGTCCTGGGGGCATATAATCTCGTCTTCATAAGGTATTGTGCATTTTCCATCTCCGCAGGAATAGCTGTTTAGTGATGCATAACCTGTTATATAAGGGTTTAAAGCTATAAAAAAGCCTAATGAAATAATAAGAACAAAGAATACTACTGCGTGTTTATGTTCCATATTTTAAAATAGTAATAAAAGAAATATTTAAAGGTTTCCATAAGCTTTTTAAATTTATAGTTTTTTAATCGAGACATGGATATAAAACAATTTTACATTAAGAAGTATAAGCTACTAATGCTTATCCCTTTAATAATGCTTATTGTTTCTTTTATTATTGTTGGTTTCACAATTAAGAACACAGGAGATTTTGTTAATAAAGATGTTAGCTTAAAAGGGGGGGCATCAATTACAATAGAAACCAGCGAGGATTATGAGCTGGAAGATTATTTATTTCAAACTTTCAATAAAAAATTTATTGTTAAAAAATTATCTGAGTTTGGCACAAATAAACAAAGTGGCATTGTTGTTGAAGGAGAGGTGGGTTCAGAAGAACTAAAGGAAGCTTTGGAAAAAAAACTAGGTTTTGAATTAACTAAGGAGAATTCTTCTATAGAAGAAACAGAATCCAGTTTTGGACAGTCTTTTTACAGACAGCTGTTAAAGGCCATTTTAGTTGCATTTTTACTTATGGCCATTGTTGTTTTTATTATTTTTAGAGATTTTATTCCTAGTCTGGCGGTAATTTTGTCTGCTATATTTGATTTGGTTGTTACTATTGCAGTTATTGATGTTATTGGAATGAAAATTGGTACTGCAGGTATTGCAGCCTTGTTATTGGTTTTGGGTTATTCTATTGATACTGATTTGGTTTTGACTACAAAGTTATTGAAAAGGAAAGAGGGGAGCGTGATTGAAAGACTTTTTGGATCTATTAAAACCGGTTTAACAATGACTGTAACAACTATTGTGGCTTTAACCATTGGCTACTTGGTTTCCAGTTCAATGGTTTTAAAACAAATGTTTTTGATTATTATTATTGCCTTATTTGTGGATATTATTTCAACATGGATCATGAATACTGGAATATTAAGAATATATCTTGATTATAAAAAGAAGAAAAATGGCTAAATTATTTGGTTTAAGGGTTTGGGTTTTAATTATTGTACTTGTGGCCAGTATTTTTGCTATTAACCCAAGACCTTTTGCAACAGGAATAGAAGTTAATAGTATAGGGGCTGGCTCTGATTTAGCATCACAAGGTTTAGAAGAAGGGGAAAGAATCTTAAAAGTAAATGATGTTAAAATCAATACCTTGGAGGAATTTAAGTCTTCTTTAGATTATTTGGATAGAGAGCCATTGGAATTAAAAGTTATAACAGATGCAAATAGTTACAATTATTCTGTCCTTCATGATTTTGGTTTTGTTGTTGACGCCAATCTGACTGTAAAGAATAGTGATTATATAAATATAGACGAGCACATTCAGGAAATTAATGGCGTTAAAATTGAAAGTTTGGAGCAATTAAATGAATTAGAGAAAAAATTATTGCCTAAACAAAAGTTAGTTATTGAAACTAATAAAGCAAGATATGGTGTTTTAATTAGTGGAAGACCAGAGATTAGTGTCAGAAAGGCAAGAAAAAGCAATATTGTTAAGGGTCTAGAATTGGCAGGCGGTACTAGAGTTTTAGTAAGACCTGTTTCTAATAAAACAATAGAGGATTCTGATATTGATAAGTTAATTGATGTTATGGAAGAGAGGCTTAATCTTTATGGTTTAACTGATGTAAGATTTAAGACCGCCACTGTTGAAGGCAAGAAATTCATTTTAGTAGAGATGGCGGGGATAAGTGAGCAGAACATTAGAGACTTAATTGGGGAACAGGGCGTGTTTGAGGCCAAAATTGGTAATGATGTGATCTTTAGGGGCGGCAGCGGAGATGTTCCTTTTGTTTGTCGGGGTGATGGAAGCTGTGAGATAATTCCCAGACCGAATAAAATTAGTGAGAATCAATATGAAACCAAGTTTGATTTTAGTATTAAGCTATCTGAGAAGGCAGCAGATCGACAGTATAAAAGAATAGCAGATTTAGGTGAAGATCCTAATGCTCCTGGATATTTAAGTGAGAATATTGACCTATATGTTGATGGTAAAAAGATGAGCAGTCTAAGAATTTCTAAGACCTTGGCTCAGGGTCCCACACAGGATATAGCTATTTCAGGTCCTGGTTATGGTTCTACTGAAGAAGAAGCTGTTGATGATGCTCTTCAAGAAATGAGAAAATTGCAGACTATTTTATTAACAGGAAGCTTACCGGTTAAATTAGAGTTTGCCAAATTTAACACTGTTTCTCCTATTCTCGGTAAGAGTTTTGTGAAGAATGCTTTTTTAGTTGCTTTTGCAGCCATTCTTGGAGTTGCATTGGTTATTTATTTAAGATACAGAAACTTTAAGATTTTAATCCCTGTTATGATTACTAGCATTAGTGAAGTAATTGCTATTTTAGGTTTTGCTGCTTTATTTGAATGGAATCTGGATTTGGTTGCTATTGCTGGTATTATAGCTGCTGTTGGAACAGGAGTGGATGATCAGATTCTTATAACTGATGAAATTTTGAGCAAGTCTGGACAGTATTATAATTGGAAACAAAGAATCAAAAGAGCTTTCTTTATAATTATGAGTGCCTGGGCAACTACTGTGTTTGCTATGATTCCTCTTTGGTATGCTGGTGCAGGATTAGTTAAAGGATTTGCTGTTGTGACTATTGTTGGTGTTACTGTTGGTGTTTTGGTTACCAGGCCTGCTTTTGCTGCTATTGCTGAAAGGTTGTTAAATAAATGAATGGTTATGGAAACATTTTTATACTAATTAACTCTTTTAAATGTTATAAATAAGAGGTGATGTTAAATGGCTAATATAATTTTGGTCTTGTTATATATCTTAGTTGCTGCAGTAGCAGGAATGATTTATAGTTTAAGAAGAATCTATTTATTGGAACAAAGAATTCTGGTTTTGGATCAGAAGATAACCAAATTTTTAACTTTACATAAAAGAAAAGCGGTTAAAAGAAAGAAGAAATAAAATCGTAATATTCATTTACAGTTATATTAAATTCAAATTTGGTGCGTTCCATCCTTAGCATGTAGGTTTCTGGATCCACGCCGGCAGCATTACATCTGGCCATTGCCCTTGCCATAAATCTTGGATATAATTCTCCTAATTGGATTCCTAAGAGATGACCAAAAAAGATTGGAGTATAAAGAGATGCTTTCATAAAAGTTTGTATTGTACCTTCTTTTATTAAAAAATTGTAAAGATCAATCTCTTGTTCATGCTCTTCCTTTATTTTTTCTGCTGCTCTTTTTAAGAAAAAATAGAATTTGAATTTTTCTCTGTATTTTTCTTTTATTTCTTTTGATGTAGTAATTCGTTCTCCTTGGGACCTTATTTCTTCTGCACTTAAGATCTTACCCATCTGTTTTCTTTCTGAACCAGAATATATCTGAAACACGCGATAGTAAGCAAATTCTTCTAATGCTTCATCCAGTATTTGTTTGATATCTTTCATGGGATTATTTTATTTTAATAACTCTTTTAAAACTTTGCCATTTAAGAATTATTTATCTATAAATATTCCTTGCCCTTTCCAAGCTTTCAAAAGAGCCAATATCAAACCAATGGCCCTGGAATTTATGGGCATGAATTTCTTTTTTAGACATTAAGAATTTGACAAAATCTCCTAGTTTTTCCTTTTCTGTTTCCAGAAATTCATCCAACAAAGGTATTACAGAAACAGGAAATAGGTAAATTGCAGTGCTTATTATTGTAGTTTCTGGATTTTGGGGATTTTCTTTGAAATTTGTTACTTTGTTTTCTTTTAGTTTAACTACTCCATAATTTTTAGCGAGGTCTGGGTTTTTTATGTCATATACACCAATTTTTATTTCATCTGTGGTTTTTGTGAAATCATCGAGGCTGAAATCAAACAAATTATCTCCTGCAATAACCAATAGATCATCTCTTAGTTTTTTAAGATTAACTATGTAATGTAAATCCCTTACTGGACCCAGAATATCTTCTTCTATTGAGATTCCATTAGAAATGACTTCTACTTTATCTGAGTTATAATCATTAATCCATGCATCAAATAATGGTTTAAATTTATTGTTTGTGATTATGAAGATTTTTTTTATTTTATTTATTTGTTTTAGTTTTTCTAAAATATGCTCAATTATTGGTTTGTTATTTATTAGAATCAGTGATTTTGGCCTGTCTTTAGCCAGGGGATCTGGTGTAACAAATCCTGCTGCTAGTATAATTGCTTTCATTAGGTTTTTTGGATAGAGTTGAAGTTTAAATAGGTTTTTATTCTTCCTTATACTCTATTAAACTAAAGATATCATAATTCTTTAATTTCTCTCTAGGATTCAAGAAAGATAATTCAATTAAGAAAGCAAAACCCAAAACATTACCGCCTAAACGTTCAATTAATTTGGCAGCAGCTTCGCATGTACCGCCAGTAGCAATTAAATCATCAACAATAAGGATATTATCTCCCTGGTTTATGGCATCTTTATGTATTTCTATTGCATCTGTACCATATTCTAATTCATATTCTTCTTTTTCTGTTTCTGCAGGCAATTTTCCTGGTTTTCTTAATGGAGCAAAAGGAACATGCAATTCATGGGCAAGCAAAGAACCAAATATAAATCCACGAGACTCAGGGCCAACTATCAAATCTACTTTTTTGTCTTTATAATATTCTTTAAACTGAGAAATAGTATACTTCATAGCATCTGGGTTTTTTAATAAAGTGGTTATGTCTCTAAATACAATTCCGGGCTTAGGAAAATCTTTTATGTTTCTTATTTCAGATTTCAGGTCCAATTTTAATTACCTCTGATTTTCTATATGCTTCTATTGCATATTCCAGCTTTTTCTTGTTTTCTGCGTATATTGTCAAAAGAATTTCTCCTTTTTTAACTTTATGGTGA
>JAFCDT010000036.1 GCA_017609525.1 Candidatus Woesearchaeota archaeon
GGAGATTTAGAAGGAGTAACGATTGAAGAACTTGAAAATTTAGGTTTTGAAAGATGCCAATTTACTTTTTGTAATGGAAGGTATAGGGCAATGAGAGTTGATAAATTGCCAGATAGAACGATGGTTGTAATATATTCTCAAAAAACATCTAGTAATCTATATTATTATAAAGGTTGCTTTTTTTCAAGAACTAATTAAAAAATGAAAGACTTAGAAGATAAATGTGTATGGAAATCGGTTTGTGAAAGAGATGTTTATTTATATGGAGCAAGAGGACAAATGCCAGAATGTGTAAAATGCGATGGTTATAATACAGAATGTAAGGCATATAAAAGTTTGAGACAAGTTCATGGGAGGGTGAAGAATGAAAAAAGAAATTGAACAAATATTAGAAATTGGAATTTATAACTCTCTTGGTATTTCAACATTTATAGCGGGAATTCTTTTTGTAATCTTTTCTTCTGCTAGTGGGGACATAACTCTTTTATCACTTAGTGGAATTCTCTTAATTTTAATTTCAGTAATTATACTTGTTATAAGAGATATAAAACAAAAGGAGTTGTTGCAATGAAAAGAAAAAAATTTAAAAAGTTTTTTGAGATTAAAAAGAAGGATGTAAGGGTAGGAATTCTTCTTGGGATAATTGTTGGGGCTTTTGGAATTTTCCTTGGTTATGCCCTTTTATATTATTCTTTTGTGGGAACCATCGGTTTTGGTCAGAGATTTACTAATTTTATAGATACACAAGAAACAAGGGCATATGATAATGTTGCTAACTCTTGGCAAGAAGCTGAATTTGTTAAGAGTTTGAGTTATATTTGTTCTTTTAAAAAATCAGAAGTAGAAAAAGTAGAATGTGTTTATTATTATGTGAGGGACATTTTTAATTATACTATTCATGGGATTGGAAACCAGTTAAGGAGAAATCCTGAAGAAGCAATAATTGAGGGGATGGTTTGTAGAGATTCGGTGGTTCTTTACGCATCTTTAATGAAATGTCTTAATATCCGTTATGAATTTATTAAGTCTCCAGGGCACATTTACCTTCAAGTTTATCCAGATAATTATTCTTGCAAATTGGATATGGACTCTTTTTGGTGCGATGAATAGAAAGGTTTAAATACACTATATTCTCTTATATTATAATGGTTGAGAACGAGATAATTCAAAATGAAGAAAAAAGTTTTAATTGGATTTGAAATCGGAACAGGGGAAAAAGTGTTTTTAACTCCAGACCATTTATTAGTAACAGGGGTTACACAATATAGTGGAAAAACTACCTGTCTTGAATCTCTAATTCAAAGATTAGGGGTTAAGGCTGTTGCTTTTCGTACAAAATTAGGAGAAAAATCTTTTATTCAAGGGACTATTATCCCACCTTTCTTTAAGGACAAATCAGACTGGCAATTTATTCAGAGTTTATTGGAAGCAACCCTTGGAGAAAAGTTAAAAGGATGGGATAGAAGTAAAATTATCCAATTATCAAAGGGGACAAATAGTTTATTAGGATTCAAGAAAAAAGTTGATGAAAGACTTAATGAAAAGTTAAATAATTTTGAAAGAGACATTTTAACTAATTTACAAGCTTATTTAGAAATCGTTCTCCCAAAACTTCAGTCAATAAATTTCTCTAATGAATTAGAATTAGTTGATGGTTTAAATATTATAGATTTAGAAAGATTTAGCAGGGATGTTGAAGTCCAAAGTTTAATTATTAGGAGTGTTATAGAAGAAGTATTTTATAAATATAAAGATACTATTGTAATCTTACCAGAAGCCCCAAAATTCTTACCTCAAAAAAGAGGAAACCCTTGTAAACTTGTTGTTGAGCAATTTATTAGAGAAGGAGCTACTGATAATAAATTATTATGGATTGATTCACAGGATTTGGCATCAACAGACAAAACCCCATTAAAACAAATTTCAACATGGTGTCTAGGATATCAAAGTGAAATCAACGAGGTGAAGCACACGATTTCTCAAATTCCGTTGCCACCAAGTAAGAAACCAAAACCAAATGATATAATGACTTTGAAATTAGGGGAGATGTATGTGTGTACTAGGGATTTTGTAAAGAAAGTTTATGTAATGCCTTTTTGGTTAGACGAAAATAAAGCGAAGAAAATTGCGTTAGGAAAATTAAAAGTATCTGAATTAGATGCCCCAGAAACAATTACTCCTTTTAAAGTTGCAATGAAACAACCAGAGAAAGTGACAGAAAAACCATCAATAGATTTTTCAGAAACAACAAAGAGATTTAACAAAGAGCTTAATGAAATGAGGACAGATTTTTTTAATAAGCTTCAAGAAGTTCAAGAACAATTTACAAAAGTTTATTCAGATATTTTTGAAATTAAAAATCAACCCAAAGAAGAAATCAATGAAGATACTATAATTGCTAAGGTGTTACAGAAAATTCCAGTTACACAAGTTACACAAGAAGTGAAACCATCTGTAACCAACAAGGAAGAGATAATTAAAGAGGTTTTAGCAAGGGTTCCATCTGGTGGAATGAAGGTTTATCAAGTTGCACCTTTAGAGAAATTAAAGAAAGACTTTTTAGAAGAAGCTAAAAAGAAAATTCTTGCAGATATCTCAACATTAAGTGATAATGCAAAGAAGACTTTGAAATATTTAGAAACAAGGGGTGTTGGATGTTCGGTGAATGAACTTGCTATGAAATGTTTTCTATATCCAAGTGGGGCTGGGGGATATTCAAAGATAGTTAATGAGTCAATTGCCGAATTAAAAGTAATTCTTGTAGGGTATAAACATAGTAATGGAAAATCACATGGAAAATTAAAAGATAGAATAAAAGAATTAATTCAAGTCCATGGGGCAAAGGACGAAGAAATCGAACAAGTTTACAATCATATCTTAATGGAATTATTAGGGGGGAAAAATGACTAAAGTAACTGGGATGTCTGCAAAAGATAAAAAGAAAATGAGGGAGCCAATTTTAAAAGATATTAAGAAATTAATGTCTAAATATGGTGTGGAAGAAACAGCATATACATTAAGATGGTATCTTTCAAGAGAATCTGGAAAACAGCAAAGAGAAAGAAAAATAGAGAAATTAAAAGAAGAAATTGAGCAGATTAAAAAAGGGAAAAGTCCAGACTATATGTAAAATGACAAAAGAACAAAAATCAATAATGTTGGATGAAGAGATAGTAAATAAAGTTAAAAAAGATGCAGAAGAAGAAAATAGAAGTGAGAGTTTTGTAATAAACGAGGTTTTAAAAAGATATTATGAAAAAAAATGAAAGGAGGAAATAAATATGGGAAAAATAATCGCTGAGAAGGTTGTTGATAGGAAGCCAGGTTTCCTTTATTATGTAGATGGCGAAGGAAATGTCTGCGAAGCAAAGATGGCTCGTGGTGGAAGGAAGAAAAAGAAGAAATAAACTCTTTTGCAAAATCGAGGATGGGCAGGTTAAAACCTGCCCTTTAAATTAAATATGCTAAAAGAACAAAACGAGGATATAAGAATCTTAAAATCTCTTTATAGGGACCTTGGGGAAAAGGTTACAAGACTTCAGATAGATGTTGGTGAATTAAGAGGAATGATAAAAGAGGCTCAAAAAAAATGATAGTCAAAAGACGATATAGAGTTGAAAGGAGGTACAAAGAATGAAAAAACTACTAAGTTTATTAATTGTAGGAATTTTGTTAGCTATACCTTTTGCTTTAGCGACTTCTACGAGTACTAGTGTTGGTATTTCAATAACCCCTGGAAATTCGGCTCCTCAAGTTTGGCAAGATGCTTCTGCAAGACATTTTTATGATGTTTTTGGTAATTTATTAACAAGAACAAATAATTATGGTTTTACTGGAGAAAGTCTTGAATGGACTGTTTTAGCAAGAGATGCAAATGGGGTTGGTGATATGAACTCTCCTGAAGTAACTATTGAACCTGTATCTGGCTCTGGAACAACTTTCACAACTTCTTGTGATTTGATTAGTCCTCCCCCTTATAATAATGGAGACCCTATTACTTGGGCTGATGGGGGTTTAAACTATAATGAACTTATTGACGAATTTTATAAGTGTAGGTTAACAATTACCCCTTCAATGGTTGGGGAATATAACCTCAGAGTAAAAGTTACTGATAAAGATGGGGATTCAGACACAATAAATGAAAACTCTGTTTTTTATCTTAATCCATCAATAAGTTTAGAGATTTTAAATGCAGATAATGGATTGCAATTTGGTTCGGTTCAACCAGGACAGGTTGGATATTCTCAGCCAATTCAAGTTAAGAATACTGCCGTAGATGGAAGTGGAGTTGTTTTAGAAGTAAAGATTAGTGGAACAGACTTTTATGGAGCACCTGGAGAAACAGGAACTTGCCCAACATCAAATGTTTTAGAACTATCTAATTTTAGATATTTAGCAGAAAAAGGAAGCTATAGTTCAAGGGCAAATACAGGAACAGGATATAATGTAGATAGTGAGGGTTATGATATAATCCCTTACCCTAATAGTGCGAAAAAGATAATTAAGCAAGATTCTAAGATAGCACCTGGGGCAGATATTGCTGTAGCATTTAAGTTGGATTTACCTCAACCTTGTTCAATCGGAAGTTTCACCTCAGGAAGTTTTAACTTTGAAGGAACTGCAATTTAAAATGAAATTAATATTTATTTTTTTATTTTTTATTCTTTTTATTAGTCAAGTCTCGGCACTTGGGGTTCTGGAGACCCCAAGAATTGGTTTGAACTTGAATTTAACAGAAAGAGATAGCATAGAAACAATAATTAAAGTATTTAACCCAACAAATGAAACAATTAATGTAACTTTAATTCCCCAAGAGTTTATAAACCTAAAAACAGATAAGGTTGTTGAAATTAGTGTTTTTCTTTTACCAAAGAATTATCTTTTGAAGCCAAATCAAACACAGGAATCAAAGATAATTTTAACACCAAAAAATTCTGGCGAATATGGGGGCATTATCTCAGTGGTTTTTAAAAAGTCAAATTCAGAACAAAAAACAACACTTAATTCTGTTATTCAAATCAATGTTTTTAATGATAAGGAGGGATTGTCCCAGCAGATTATTATTCTTATTGTGATTTTGGGAATTATTTCAGTTTTAGTCGTGGGAGTATGTCACTGCTCAGAGGAATGTAAGGAGGCATGGGAATAAAGAAAAATGCCAGATATAATAAACCAAAATATATTACGAAGGGAAATCAGAAGAATTGTCAAAGATGAATTGGAAAAGCAAATTCCAAAAACTCAAGTTAATTCTCTCTGGAAATATTTAAATCAAATTAAGGAACAA
>JAFCDT010000037.1 GCA_017609525.1 Candidatus Woesearchaeota archaeon
ACCATTTCCATCTACAGTTATAGTTCCTCCAGTTACATTATAGTATAAAAATGTTCTATTCTGGAAGATTTCTGTAGCAGTATCTGCATAATCATCTGCATTCTTTAATTCAACTTGGAATTGGTTTAACTCGGCTCTTAAGTAATCATCGGTTCCATCAAGTTGGGTGCCATCGGTTAAGTAGTTCCTATCTGCATCATTAGATGTCTTATAATCTGTTACATTAAGACTCTTGAAACTAACCATTGCGCCAACATCAGCAACCTTAAAGGCAAACATATCATTTGTACCAACCATGGTGCTGTTTTCCACTCTTTCTTGGCCATAATGATCTGCTGCTACAATTACAAATGTTGTCACGTTTCCTGCAGTTATTCCAGAAGCAGGTATTGTTCCAGTATATATGGTATGTCTATTAATTATACCAGCATCACTTAAATTACCAGAATCTCCACTACCAAGAATCTTCGATGCAGTTCCATTTCCTAAAGTATTATTACCAAACACAGAATCTGCAAGTAGTTCTTCATCAGTTCCAGTATAATACAAAGTTAGGTTTTTAATGTTTGGATCTTGTACTAATACAGTAACGGTTATGTCACTATCACTTAAATTATTGTCAGTACCATCCAAAGCAGTATTCCAAGTTAAGTTTACAAAATCAGTTCCATTCAATAGTGTTCTATTTCCATCAGTTACATTTATGTCATAGATTATTGGGGCTGCTTGATCAATACCAATATATAGTACAGACTCATTCCAAACTTTATCTACATCGAGTGTAGATATATTAAATTGGATTGCAGTTGCATTATCAGTACTGAGGGTAGTACCCGTAACATCACTTCCATTAACAGTGATATTAACCTCAAAGTATAATGTAGATCCTTGTATAAACTCATGCAAGGCAGATGTATTCTCACAAAGATATTCAAGGCCAGATTTGTTCAAGGCTGCATCAAGTAATAAACTACATGAATAATTTGCACCTTCGTAGGCATTGCCACCAAAAGCATTCATTAATACAGAAGAATTAGATGCATTAGTTGCAAAATCAAAGTATCCTGCATCTGCATTAATTGTTATATACACTTGAGTCACATTAGCAGATAAAGTAGAACTAAAAGGTATAGTAAAATTAAAATTTTCATCTGCATTTTGCTTGGACCAGTTTGCTAGATTATCTGCCTCTCCAGAGGTAGTCACTGTGTAAGTACCCCCTAGATGTTCAACAGCTATGACATATAATCCAACAAGAATCAAAACACTCAATATAGAACTAAAAAATATCACTCTCTTTTTTTTGTCCATTATGATCTTCCTCCCAAATTTACAAATATGGATTATAAAGTTATTTAAAAATAAAAGAAAGTTATATTTAAATGTTTCTAAAAATAATTTTTGTGATAATCATTTTAAAGTGATTAAATTACAAAATATATATCAATCAAATATTTTTTTATTTTTCTTACTATCTAACTTTTGGAATGACTTCAATTAGAACTTTTTTTACTTTTTCAGCATTTTCATTAAAGACTTTTAGAATTTCTTCCCATGTAACAGGCTCTTCATCAACTTTCCAACAGTCATAATCAGTGGACATAGCAATTGCAGCATACTTTATTCCAGCCTCATTTGCCAATGATGCTTCAGGAGCTATGGACATATTAATAACATCGGCCCACTGTCTAAAAACATTTGATTCAGCCCTTGTGCTAAACCTTGGCCCTTCAATAGTTATCACAGTTCCTTTCTTATGATGCTTCAATCCTAAATCTTGACAAACATCAATTAATAATTGCCTAAGTCCTTTATCAAAAGGATCTGCCATAGGGCAATGTGCTGGTTTGTGTGGCTCAAATTTTTCATGAAAACTTGTTTTCCTGTGTTTTGTAAAATCTATAAATTGGTCTAAAATTACAAAATCTCCCCTTCCAATTTCTTCTTTTAAAGAACCACAAGCAGTTGTAGCAATGATATGAGTACATCCTTGGTCTTTTAAAGCATAAATATTGGCCCTATAATTAACCTGGCTGGGAGGGATAGTATGGTTCCTATCATGCCTAGATAAAATCACCACATCAACTCCTTTTATTTTGCCCAGGATTAATTTGTCACTGGGTTGGCCATAAGGGGTTGTAACTTCAATCTCTTCTTTTTCCTCCAGGATATCCGGATCTTCTAACCCAGAACCCCCAATGATGCCTACCTTTACCATATTAATTAGTTAATGCATAAAATATATAAAATTATTCAATTTAAGCTTAGGTCTTTTATCTATTTTCCATAACCAAAATATATAAAAAAACAAAATAAAACCACCTACATTAAAAATGTTTGATACCCAACCCAGTAAACTAAAGAAAGTAGGGGAAAGTTTTGGTTTTTTAATACCTTTTTTAATTATGATATCTATTCTATATCATTTGCTATATAGATTTAATATTAAACCTTTATGGTTATCATACCAAATCACACTAATCATTGCAATCCTAGTATATGTAGTAGGTTCAATCATTATTTATCTAAAGAATGAAAAAAGGCAAATTATTTTTTAAAGGATTTTTAGAAGGCTTCAAAAAATTTAGTCATGCTTTTGCTACAGTGGTCAACTTTATTTTGTTAACAATAGTGTATATAGTTGGAGTAGGCATTACATCTTTGGTAGCCAAACTTGTTGGAAAAAAATTCCTTAATCTTGACAAAAAAAGAAGGCCAAGTTATTGGGAAGATAAAGACCTAAAAAAAGAACCAATGGAGAACTACTATAGGCAATTTTAAAATGCAAATCTTAGGAATATCTTGTTATTATCATGACTCGTCAGCAGCCATCATAAAAGATGGAAAAATAGTTGCAGCTGCACAAGAAGAAAGATTTACTAGAAAGAAACACGATACTTCATTTCCATTAAATTCAATTAAATATTGCTTAAATGAAGCAAAAACAACAATAGATCAAATTGATTACATTGCTTTTTATGAAAAACCATTTCTCAAATTTGAAAGAGTTCTTTCTCAACATTTAGAAACATTTCCAAAAAGCTTTTGGGTTTTTTTCAAATCCACGCCCTCGTGGATAAATGAAAAACTAAGAATAATAAGAACGATAAGAAAAAAATTAAAATACAAAAAAGATGTTTTATTTATAGAACACCATATGGCTCATGCAGCAAGCAGTTTCTTATTAAGCCCATTTAAGGAAGCCGCCATTTTAACAATTGATGGAGCAGGAGAATGGACCACCACTACCATGGGCTATGGAAAAGACAATGATATTACTTTGGAAAAAGAAATTAAATTCCCCCATTCATTGGGATTATTATATAGCACAATTACGGCCTATTTGGGAATGAGCGTGAATAATTCAGAATATAAATGCGTTCATCCAAAGACAAAAGTGCTGTTAACAGAAGGCAACCTTATAAATATTGAAGAAATTTTCTTAAGGAAAGGTAAAACTAAGAAATTTGGCAAAGATGAAGAAATCAAGATATTAGAGAAACCTCTTTCTATTTATTCATTAAACAAGTCCAAGCTTAGATTAAGAAAAACAAGAACAAACATAGTTTATAGGAAAAAAGCAAATACGGCTCTTTATGAAATCCTACTAAAATCTGGAAGAAAGGTGATTGTAACTCCTAATCATAAATTTACTCAAACAGACAAAGAAGGAAATATTATAACCAAAGAAGCAAAAGACTTAAAACAAAACAATTTTATAATAACCACAAGACAAATTCCTTCGATTAAGAAAAATGATAAAGAATTAATTCCTTGGGCAAAACTCTTAGCTTATTCTATTGCTGATGGTAATGAAATATTAAGACCTGAAAAACATGAAGCAGAAATTAGATTTGCAGTAAACGATAAGGAATTAATAAAAGATTTTGAAAAACAAGCAACAGCACTAGGCAAAAGATGTAGGATATGGACTTCAAAAAGAAGGTTGCTAAAATACAGAGGTCTTTCAGTATGGAAAGAGCTAAAAAAACTAAAAAAACTTGGATATGTTTTTGGTAAAAGGGCAGACACTAAACAAACCCCTTTATTTGTAATGCAAGGAAGTCAAAACTTAAAAAAAGAATTTCTAAGAACATTGTTTGACTGCGATGGAAGTTTTGTTGGACATCAGATCATTTACTCAACCAAGAGTTTTAATTTAGCACAAGAAATCCAATATTTACTTTTATATTTTGGGATAAACTCAAGAATGAGAAAGATTCTAAACAAAAAATATAATCAATATTATCATAGGATAGAATTAAATGGCATTGACTTAAATTTGTTTGCTGAAAAGATTTCATTTTCATTAAAGAGAAAAAAAGAAAAATTAGAAGAATATGTTAAAAATACAAAAAAAATAGGAAACAATCTTAATTTTGTTCCAATCCCTGATTTGATAAGAAACATTTGGTTAGAAAATTTAAATAAAAATAAAACAGACCTTTATCGGGAAGTAGGTTGCCACTTCTGGGATTATTCTTCTGGCAAAAGGGATCCTACCCCAGAGAGGATACAAAAAATATGGAGATTATATAAGCCAAAAGAACTCCGGAAGTTTGTAGACAATGATATTTTCTTTGATCAAATAAAAAAAATTAAAAAAATGAGCTTTAAAGGATATGTTTACGATTTATATGTACCTCAAGACCATACTTTTGTGGGCGGCGTGGGAGGCATCATTCTACATAACACAATGGGTCTGGCTCCTTATGGCAACAGAGAAAGATACTATCCCCATTTCAAAAAAATCATAGACATAAAAGAGGATGGAAGCTATAATCTAGATATGTCTTATTTTGTTTTTCATCATAAAATGTCTATGCCTAGTAAAAAACTATGCAAATTACTTGGAGGGCCAATAAGAAAACCAGAATCAACAATCACACAAAGGCACAAAGACATTGCTGCAGCGTTGCAAAGGATAACAGAAGAAGTTATAATTAAAATGGCAAATCACATTTATGAAAAAACCAAGGCGAAGAATATTGTTTTAGCAGGAGGGTGTGCACTAAATAGTGTATCCAATGGAAAGATTCTTTCTAATACAAAATTCAAGAATATTTGGATTCAACCAGATGCCGGAGATGGAGGAACTTCAATGGGTGCAGCAGCATATGCTTATTTTACAATACTAGGAAACAAAAGAGAACACTATCTGGAACATGCCTTTCTTGGTCCAGGATTTTCAACTAATCAAATAAGAAGTTTCTTAGACAAATCCAATATTAAATATATAGCTTTCAAAGATGATAAAGAATTGATTCAAAAAACAGCCAAATTGATTCAAGAAGACAATGTCATTGGATGGTTTCAGGGAAGAATGGAATGGGGACCCAGGGCATTAGGCTCAAGAAGCATTTTGTCTAATGCAAGAAACCCCAATATGCAGGCAATTCTAAATGAAAAAGTAAAGCACAGAGAAAAATTCAGGCCTTTTGCACCAGTAGTATGTGAAGATGATGCTTTAGATTATTTTGAATGTGATAAACCAGTGCCAAAACCAACAGATTTTATGTTAATGGTCTACCCAATTAAAAAAGAAAAACAAAGATTAATACCTTCGGTCACCCATGT
>JAFCDT010000038.1 GCA_017609525.1 Candidatus Woesearchaeota archaeon
GGCTTGTTGCGTTGTTATTTAAAATGGCAATTCTAGTAAGTTCTTCCATTGTTTTTTCCTCCTTTCCCTCTTATAAAAGCAGAATTCCCCCCGATATAGCGTTTAGAATGTCTCATTTGTATATAAATGTTTCGGATAATGTATCTTATGCGAACGTTTTACTATCTTGGGTTTTTCTGTCACCTTAACCCTTTTGCTAATGGGCTGTTTTTATTCTTAATATGGGTTTATGTTAGAATTTCGTGTATTTTACGCTTATGGCTATTCATAATCACTCTTATGCGAACTAAATGTATTTAATAATAAAACCAGGACACAAATATTTTCCACCCTCTACCTTTCCGTTCTCTCCTTTGACTTTAAAAGGTATAGAACTTATAATCATAGCACGCAAATTTTCCTTAAGCATAAATTCATTACATCTTTTTATTATTTTATTACAAATTTCCACCCCCCTATCCTCCTCCGACAACTCTTTTACATTCGCTTCTGATTCAACAAGCTCCTTTGTTGTTATTTCGGAAGAATGCTTTTCCTTATCCATAAAATTTTTAACAATGAGGACTGTATGTTCATATTCTCCGTAGTCCAAATTTTTAAATTTAAATAAAGAGGGAGGCCTAATTAACTCCCTAATCTGTTTTTGTGCCATATAAAAGACCGTTCTAGACTTTTCTTTTAAGATTGGATCTTTACTTTTTAATTGTTTAATCGCTCTAAATTGCTCTCCTTCATGAGGAAAAACAGGGTCAATTTGAGTGATTTTTGTTTTTGGACCTAGTATCAATTCATCAGCTTTTAATAAAGTGTAACACAAACAAGAACTGCAAAAAGATGGCACATACACTTTATATTTTTTGACATACTTTTTAAGTAACCTAGGAAGCATAACAGAAGGGGTAAATTCGCCCCCCCTACCATATAATATTAATAAAGGGTACCTTATTTTGCATTTTTTTAATATTTCTCTTAATGCATACAAGTCCTTCTCTTGTACTTCTCCTTCGATATGGTTAGGATTATATAGTATGAGCAGGATTTCTCTCTTATTGAAGGATGAAGTAAGTTCTTCCAACAAATCATCTATCTCTGCTTCCATAAAATTTTGAGCAACATAAGCTTTATAAAAATATATAAACGATAATATATATGTAATTAGTATGGATAAATTACATATTTATTATGGAAACCTTTATAAACATAAAAATTTTAATAAAATCCACAAGGAGGTTGCCCCAAAATGCCTAAAAAGATAAATATAGTTCTTTCAGATAAAGCCGTTAGAGAATTAGAATCTTTAAAGGAAAAGCTAGGTTTACCCTCTATAGCAGAAACAGTTAGAGGGAGTATCTCTATTGCTAAATTTTTAGAAATGGAGAAAGAACAAGGGAATGAGGTAATTCTTAGAAATAAAAGAACCAACAAAGAAAGGGTCTTGGTTACACTAAAATAAAAACCTTTTTATTTATTTCTTAGCATCAAAACAATATGATTAAAGAACCTTTTATGAAAGTCAAAATCGACGGGCGTAGACCAGAAGAAACAGAGAGAGACGACTTTGAATTACCCAACAAGATTTTCTTAGAGGAAGTTAGGAAAAAACATGCCAGGATAGACTGGATGCACTTAGTCACACACGCAATCGCGATCATTGTAGTAGCCTCCTTTTTAGGTCTGCTTGTTTATGATGTTGTTCTTAATCCTTGTAACGAATCTTCAATCCCCATTTATTTTGTTTCAATTGTTTCTACAATTATAGGTTTTTATTTTGCCGAAAGACTTTTCCACAAAAAAATAATTTAAAATAGAAAGTTCGCATAACATATATTCTCCGAACCTTATTGAAAGTTTTTACCTAAAAACCTAGAATAACTCTCCACTCAACGAGTTTTTTTCACTATTAAGGGCTATGGCCCTTCTAAAAAAAATTGGAGCAACAGAAAACAGTCCAAATTTAGGATGGGCCCTAAAAAACTCATCTGGATGGAAGATAGTGTCTGTGATAAAGAATTTATCAATGGATTCATGGTCCTGAATCCTCTTGGCAGCCTCGCCTGTCATTTTGCCATGAGTCACAAAAGCAACAGTTCTACCTGCCCCTCTTTCTTTGGCTTTGTTAGCAACATTGAGAATAGTGCCTCCAGTAACAGTTTCATCATCTGGTATAATTGTCAAGACCCCTTCTAAGTCTCCAGTAACCATAAGTTCATAACTAACAACCTCTGTACCAGATACTCTCCTCTTATCAGCATAACCTGTGATAATATCTTTCTGTTCCCCTAAGCAAGAGCTTATCTTCTTTTTTAAAGCTTCAACTCTATCCATGGCTCCTGAGTCTGGAGCAATAATTGCCAGTTTAAGGTGATCATGGAGGCCCTCTTCTTGGACAATAAAATCTGCAAAGTTTCTGAAAGGAAGCAAGAAGTCAGTATGGACTCTATATGCACTTTGGATTGGGGGACTATGAACATCCATAGCCATAATTCGCGTAACATTAGCAGCTTCAAGCTGTTTAGCCAACATTCTGGCACTTAATGGGGCTCTTGATTCAGTTTTCCTATCTTGTCTAGAAAAAGCTAGATATGGAATAACAGCAGTAACCCTTTCTGCAGAGGCCCCATCGGCTGCATCACAGAACATAAGGAGCTTGACTAATTTCTGTTCCATGGTTTCTTCCTCTCTAGGATGAGTATATAGAGATTGGATCACATATACATCTCTTCCTCTTACATTTTCTCCAGGAAGAACATATGGTTCGCCGTCAGGAAACCTTCTTTCAAGCACCTCGCCTCTTTTTATGATTCCATTGCTCAATTCAGAACTATTTGGGTTAAGAAGCCTTTTCCCAAAAGATGAGGAAGAATTAAGGACAAAAACGATTGGGCGATTGTTGGTTTCAGTGTGGTATGTTCTCCCCATAAGTTGCAACTCATTTTATTTATTAATATACATTTCTCCACAGAAAAATATATTTTAAAAAAGTGGACTATTCTAAAAGTTTGTATAAAAGGACAATTATCTGTACCTTATAATCTTTAATTTTTGCTCAAATCTTTTAAGAATTCATCTATTATTTGTTTTGCTTCTTCTATTGTTTTATACTCTTTGCTCACAATATGATCAGAACCAATGATCATCCCAGATACATATTTTCCTTCTAAAACACGGTATAAGCATAAAATTTTCATTCCTTTTGCTACTGCTCTGCCGAGTTCATAACCGACGCCTAGGCTTGGTGTGGTAACCTCTGCAATTAAAATATCTGCGCTATTAAGCCACATTACATCTCTATCATGGATTTCTTTTGCTGTGATTCCTTTTTCCATTTCGCTGTTTTTTATGTCCTTAGAACCTATATGCTCTGTTAAAACTTTGCCATAGTTTTTTAGATGATTAATTAGTTCAGAATAAATTTCTCTATCATTTCTTCCTCCGGCAATAGCTCCACCAAAATAAATTTCCATGATGATGAAGGGAAAGGGCAATATTTAAAGTTTTATTTAAAAAAGAACCATAAGACAAACAGTATCAAAGCTATAATAAATAAAATTGTAAAACCATACTTTAATATTCTATTTCCGGAGTTGGTGTAATCTTTTGTTAACATCAATAATAAAAAAGAGGGCATAGATAGTATACCGAACCAGCTTATGGACATTCCTATATTATAAACTAATGTTGGAGATGCAGTAGGAAGAAATGTATTGTGTAATAAGCTTATGTTAAGCCTTTTAATAACATACCACAAAACCACTAATATCCAGAGGTGGGCCAATATCCTTGCTATCTTCTCTTTAAGATCTTGCATTTTTTTTCTTAAGTTTCTTTGGTCTAGCAATTTTTTTAATTACTTTTTGTCCAAGTTCTGAAACTGAAACTGTACTTTCTTTTCCTCTTCTTCTTTTGTTGATTAAACCTAATTCATGTAATACTGTGAAATATTCTGATATTGTTGACCTCACTGAGCTATACTTCTTTTCTGGATATAATAGCCTTGCTATTGATTTAAAAGAAATTCCTCCTTTGCCGATTTGGTTTTGAAGTTGGGAAAGAACTATAAATGATTTTTTTTGTGTGTCTGTTAGTGTGTCAACTATTTCCTCTATTCTCTCTAATTCATCGCTAGTTAATTTTACTTCTGTTTGTGTTTGTATTTGTTCTTTTGTATTAAGTAGGTTAATTAACATGTCTAATTTTTGTTCTACACTAATAATACGAGACTCATGTTCTAGAATTTTGGAGTGGTGGGTAGAATGTACGTCGGAGATTCTTCCATGAATATGGGAAATATCTTTTTTAATATTATTAAAAGAAACAATTAATGATTTTCTGAGATGCTTAATACTCTTTTCAAATTCACCCCTTCTTCTAAAAAAACCAAACACCATTGGTTTAAATAAACATGCAGTTGTTTTTATAATTTTCTGTTATTGTCCTAAGATGTCGACGACAGATACCGGACGGTTCGGAGACGTCTACGACGTTCGACGAACGGTTCGTCGAACAATTTAAGGGATAAAAATGCAAAAATATGGAATAAATTTAAATAAGTCGTTTCTGGCCTGGATCCTGGTTGGTATAGAGTTGAAATAACTTGTTTTTTAGGTTTAATTCCCTAAAATCGGGCAAAAGTGAGAGATATACTATCTTGTTATTGGCTTTTTCTTTGATTATAGGTAATTTTTTTGTAAAAAGTGAGGATACATAGGTCCTTACACACCCTTTTGTAAGCTTTAAATGCTGGGCTATATCTTCATATGTTACTGGTCGTTTAAGATCTTCTTCTAGTTGATATATTGTAAGAAACGTAAGAAACTCCTGTTTTGTGAGGGTTAAAAAGGCTTTTTGAAGGCTTTTATTCATATCGCTTAGTGTTTGTTTATCTAATGAATGAACGAATGAATGAATATTTGAATGAATGAATGAATAACTAGACCCCTTCATTTCCTGTGGAACTTTTTCAGAAGAAGGCATATTTGGGCTCTTTTTGGCTATTCTTACTCTTAATTCCTTTATTTCTGTTAATAAATCCTCTATAAGCTTTTTTTGGGCGTTTAGGGCTTCTTTATTTTGATTTATTTCTTTTTTTAGGGCTAAAATGTCCTCTTTTACCTTAGAAAACGCAGATTTGATGTTATTTTTGGGTAAGGGGGTGTTTAAAGCCATTTTAAATCTTTATGAAAGAAGGAAAAGTGTGTTTAAATAAATTATGTGTTTAGAGTATGCATAAGGTGTGCTTAAGTGTTTAGAATGTGTTTAAATGAATAATTAGGCAACATAATCTTCTTTCTTTAACTTAGGGGCTGCCCTAGGAGAAATGGTTGGGAGCCTTATATGAGGGGGAAGATTAAGATCTTGAGAAAGTGAGAGTGCTTTAACACTACATTTTATAAGAATTGCATTAAGTATCTGGCGTGCAATGGATGAAGGTAATTTTTTATTTTTCTTCCAAGTTTCAAGGGTTTTATTGGTTTCTTCAGGTGTATCTAAAAATAACAAATTCCCTTGTATCTCTAAATAAGCAATATTTGGTTGGTAATCGGCAGAATATGTGAAATCTACCTGTAGAACTCCCTCTTGCTTGGCAATTGCAATCTCTGCTTTCTTAATGTTGCTAATGCTCATATCGTTTTTTACTTTAATGTTTTCCCTAATGGGTTTCTTTTTTTCTACTAAGATCTTTGTATAATTAAATCCTACGATAGGCATTTTATTCAATTTATTGGTCTTGTATTTAAAGATTATTATTGTTAATTAGTTAGGTTGTTTTGGTTTTTATAGGCTTTAAGAACCTTTTGGGGGATTCTCCATTTTGTGCGGGCAATATAAGGTTGCCCTTGGTTATTTTTTTTGAGAGGTTCTACTAATCCTTCTTTTTTAAGTTCCAGCAGTAGTTTTTTTGTGAATTCATTATCTCTCCTCAGTTCTGTTGCAATCTCATTTGTAAAGAGTGGTTTTAGGGGTTGATCATAAAGTATGGATACTATATCATCTTTCAGAAATTTAATTGTTTTTTTAGAAAGTTTTACCATAATATTAAGTGTAGGGTACAAATATTTAAGTTTTATTGTTTTTGCGTTATACCGCAAAACTATTAAAATTAGTAAAGTTCTTATATCTCTTGATTTTTTTAAGAAAAATGTTTAAAAAAGAAGTTGAAAAAATTTTAAAAAAATATATTGATCTTAAAGAAATTCCTATAGAGATTCCCCCTGACTCAGGGATGGGAGACTATGCATTTCCGTGCTTTCAATTGGCTAAGAAATTAAAGAAAAACCCTAATGAGATTGCTGTGGATTTAGCTAAAAAAATTAAGAAAAATAAGCTCTTTGAGCGTATTGAAGCTAATGGACCTTATGTTAATTTCTTTTTGGATAAAAGAAGGTTGAGCGAGCTTGTTCTTAAAACAATCTTAAAAGAAAAAGAAAGATATGGTAAAGGAAAGGAAAGGAAAAGGGTGGTGATTGAATCCCCGGCTCCTAATACAAACAAACCTCTTCATTTAGGGCACTTGAGAAATATGGTTTTAGGGATGTCAATTTCTAATATTCTTAAAAAGACTGGGAACAAAGTCTTTAATGTAGATTTAATTAATGATAGAGGAATTCATATTTGTAAATCTATGTTAGCTTATCAATTATGGGGAAAAAATAAAAAACCAGATAAAAAGTCTGATCACTTTGTTGGAGACTTTTATGTTTTATTTTCTAATAAGTCTAAGAATGATAGCTCTTTAAACAAAAGGGCTCAAGATTGTTTAGTGAGCTGGGAAAAAGGGGATAAGAAAATTTTAGGTTTATGGAAGAAACTGGATAATTGGGCTGTTAAAGGAATTTATCAAACATATAAAGAGTTTGGTTATAAGGTCGATAAGGTTTACAGAGAAAGCGAGCATTATACAAAAGGAAAGAGAATTATTTTAGATGGATTAAAAAAAGGTATTTTTGAGAAAGATAAAGATGGTTCTATTTTTGTGGATCTAACTAAAAAGGGTTTAGGTAAAAAAGTTCTTTTGAGGTCTGATGGTACTTCTGT
>JAFCDT010000039.1 GCA_017609525.1 Candidatus Woesearchaeota archaeon
GTTGAAATAACTAAAAAGACATTAAGGGGCTATGAGTTAATTTTTAGATATGGTGGAGAGGAATTTGTGATTCCTATTGGAGGAAAAACAAAAGAGATTGGTGCTAAAATCGCAGATCGTTTGAGAAGCAGAATTGAACAAAAATGTGATTTTACTATAAGTGTAGGAGTATCTGATTCCAGAGTTGAGAAGGGTGGGATGGAAAATATAATTAAAACTGCTGATGAAGCTTTGTATAAGGCTAAGAAATCTGGGAGAAATAGGGTTGCAATATATGGTGAACCAGTAAAAATGCCTGGTATGTCTGCTGGAATAAGGTATTAACTTATTTAGCCTTTAATTTTTCTACTTTAGCTTTTTCTGATATTATTGCAGAGTTGCCAGAAGGATCTTCAATGATTATTTTGCATGGAATATCCCCATATTTTATTTTTCTAATTTTCTTAAGAAGGTTTTTTGCTGATTTTTTTATTTTTGGATCTTCTTCATTGTCTCTTTGAGATTCTACTATTTTTTCAAAGTTATTAATTAATCCTTCTATGTTTGTTATTTGTCCTATTGATGCTGGACCAGGTGTTGAGGACATTCTTAGTGTTGGAATTTTTACTGTTGCTTCTGAAGATTTTACTATTCTTATTTTCATGTCGTCTTCTGAATTTGTTTCCAATGTATATCTTGTTGGCTCGTGCCTTGTTGCTGCCTCTACATCTGATTTCCTGAATTTGCAATTAGAGCAATTCATTGAGAATACAAAAACCTTATCAAAATAAGGAATGTCTATTTCTTCTTCTGCCAAAGTTAGTGTTTTTTTACGACACATAGGGCACGGCTGTTTTTCTATTTTTTCCATTTTTATATCTCTTCTATGCCTTCTTGTGTTAGAGTTATTAGTCTTATTCCTATTCCAAGTTTTAATAATGCTGATAGAATGGCCATGTGCTCTTTTCCTGTTCCAGAAATAAGGTTTAGTGCTATATCCCCATCCAGCTTGTCCTTTAGGTTTTCCTGAATATTCTGGATAAGTTCTTTTATTGACTGATTGGGATTGATAACTATAAATTCTGCATTATTTGTGTTGTTGAAATTTTCTTTTCCAAATTCATTGGTTATTAGAAATATTTTGTCCCATTGGCCATCCTGTATTAGTCTTGAGACATGGCCCCAGGTTCCTTTACCTGTAGATAAACATGCTATTAAACTTGCCATGGTGTTGTTTTAAGGTCATGATTTATATATTTTATGATTAAGAAAACTATTTATAGGAAAATACCTATACTTTAAATAGGATGAAAGTCCATACTCGGGTAAAAAGAGGTTTAGGTAAGAGTACTAATTTAAGAGGTTCTGTGAGGAGAAAGTTTAGATCTTCTAGTGGCAGGCGAAGGAAGAAATTTAAGACAGAGGAAGCATTGTTGGCATGGCTTGAAAGGAATAATGTTGAAGAGTATGAAGTTGTTGAGTTAAATAATAGCTCCAAATATAACTTTAAAGCATTTGTTAATAAACAAAAACTTATTTAAGTGAAAGGTATTTTTTATTGGCATGAAAGTTTCTAAGGACCTTCCATTAGCAGAGATTACGTTGAGAAGATATGAAAAACCATATGACTTAAAAGGAAGGGAATTAGTTAAGAAGGTTTGTTTAAGTGTTGGTTTATTGCAGCCAGGAGATTCTAGGGATGTTATTGTAGATGTTTTGGGTGTGTTATTAGAAGCTAGCAAGAATAAAGAAGAACTAGACTCTGAGACTATTGAAAAAAGAGTGATTGAGTTAAGGAAAAAGAATAATTTAGAATTAAGAGGAATAGCAAGTTCAAACATCCGTAGACAGCTGAAAAGATTAAGAGATTTGTTTTTTGTTGAAAAAATTAGGAATAACTATCGAATTAATGAATTTGAAAACCTGTATGATATTTACCAGAACAAAATTGAAAAATTTTTCCTTGAAAACATTAAGGAAAGAGTTAGAGAATATTTTAAAGCTTTAATGGAGGAATAAAATGATATGTGAAAGTTGCGGAATGCCTATGGAAAAACCAGAGGACCATGGCGGTGGCAAAGAAGATAATTCATGGTGCAAGTACTGCTGTAAGGAGGATGGGAGTCATAAAAGTAAAGAGGAAGTCCGGGAAGGAGTGATTACCTTTATGATGAGTGAGGAAGGAGAAAAAGTTTTTGGAAAGAAATTTGAAAGCAGGGAAGAAGCAGAGAAAGCTGCAGATGAGCATATAGCAAAGATGCCTGCTTGGAAGGAAGAAACAACAGAAGAGAATAAAGAAGAAGCTGAAGAAAAGAAAGAAGAATAATTATTTCTTAAGAATAATTATATTTCCTCTTCCTTTTTTTATTCTTTTAATTTTATTTAAAGATTCTAATTCTGTAATCATAAGACTTATTTTTGCTTCTGATAATCCCAAGGCTTTTCTAATTTCTTTTTGTGTTGTTCTATTGCCTTGTTTTTTTATTATTTCCAATACTTTTCCAAGATCTTCATCCAAGGGTTTTTCCTTTTCTTTTTTTGGTTTTTTGTATATGAAAAATAGGACTATTAATAGTAATAAAACAATAAGCCAAATGAGAAGGGTTGAGTTAATCTCTTGTTTTTCATTAAAAAGATTTGGAATATCCACATCGCTTTCTTCTAGCAAAGATTCCTCTTCTGCTAGATCAGGATATAGGAATAAATCAAGGTTGTAGACATTATCGTCTTGAATTTTGACAGTTTCTTGTGTTGAACTTAATATTATATTGTTTTCTATTCTTTTAGCTTCTATCTCATATTCTCCAACCGGGATGTTAAAGGAATATATACCATCTTTGGAAATCAACCTCTGGTGAGGTTGGGTATTTATTTCAACTACAACATCTTTTGCCTTATTTAGATCAAGATCATATATGGAGCCATGAAGGATTGCTGCAGACACTAAGGCAGAAAATAAAAAAATCAATAAAAAGATTTTTCTTAACATATTATCTTTTTTAAGGTTAAATATTTATAAAAACCTTTCTTTTTTAAAAAAGAAGTAAAATTTGACCTTCTTAAAGCGTTGTAAAGTTTTATGAACCATTATTTTTCTTATCCTGAAAGTTTCTTTATAAATAAATTTAGTTTAATGTTTAACAATTCATATTTTGAAAAATATGGCGGAGGTTAAAATGAAAAAAATATTAGCGATGTTTTTGATCAGCATGTTTTTGATGAGCGGCATAGCTGTTGCACGTCATGATGAAGGGTTTGGCGTTGGTAAGAATGATGATAAAATACCTGGAATAAGGGAGAAAGGGATGTTGAATAAGCTATCTAATGTAAAGGGCATTAAACCCTTTGTTGGAGATTCCTTAGGTGACCAGAGCCCTGTTCGTGTGTTAAGATTTAAAGATAAATTAAAGTTGAATAGGCATATAACAAAACAAGAACTTAACAGGGCTAGAGAGACATATTTGAGAGCCAAGGAAAGATACTTAGAGTTAAGAAAAGGATATTTAAATCAAAGGCAAAAATTGGTTCGTTCAAAGCAGGAGTATTTAAAATGCAAGAACAAAGATACAGAAGAATGTAATGAGATAAGAACAAAGGCTAGGGCAGAAGCTGGAGAGTTTTTACTTCGTTCTGCAGAGTTGGTCCTTAATCATATTGAAAGAGTGAGGGAGAGGGTAAATAGCAATGAGGACTTAAGTGAGGAAGAAGCTAATGAGATTTTAGAAAATCTGGATGAAGCAGAAAAGGAGATCCAAGAAGCTAAAGAAATAATTGAAAATTTGAGTGAAGATTCTTCGAAAGAGGAAATAAAAGAAGCTGCTAAGACCATAAGAGATGCTTGGAGAAAGATTAAGAAAGATTTTAAGCATGATATTGGAAGGACTCTTGGTGCCAGATTGAGAACAATAATTGCAAAATCAGAGATTTCTGGTGAGAGGTTAGACAATACCATTAAAGACCTAAAAGCAGAAGGCAAAGATACCAGCGAATTGGAGGAACTGATTGGCAAGTACCATGACTATGTTGATGATGCTATTGAGAAATACGAACTAGCCAGGGATAAATGGGAAGAAGCAACTACACCAGGAAATGTTGATGAAATATCAAGAGAAGCTAATGCTTTATTTAAGGAAGCAAATGAAGCCTTGAAGAATGCACATAGACTGTTGAAAGAAATAGTTAAAGATATAAAAGAGCAAGGCACCAGCATTAATGGAGATGATAAAGAGGACAATGATGCAGAAAGCAATGATGAAGAAACAGAAGAAGAATCTGATGACGATAATAAGGATAATGAATAAAGAGGTGGTATTTATATGAAAAAAATCCTTGCTTGTTTAACAATATTCGCCATGGTTTTCCTTATTGGATGTAAGGCGGATAAAGCTGAACCAACAGCAAATGAATTGCAGAATGAAGGAGCAGATGTTGGTGACAGTGGATTGGATGAATTAACTAATGAATTAGAATCAGACCTAAGTGGTGATGGTTTGGATACTAGTGACTTAGATAATTTAGATGAAGAATTAAACCTTGATTGGTTGGAATAATTTTATATTCTTTTTCTTTTTATTTATAAAAAAGATAACAGTAAATTTATATATTTAATTAGTGTTAATAAAAATGGGTTAAAATGAGAACAACTACTCTTGAGAGCACAACAACAGAAGCTGTGCGAGGAAGAGATGCTAATATTTTAAGATTTCTTGAAAGAAGGTCTGATGACGCATTAACCACATTGGTTAAAAACCATCAACCAAATGATGTTTTGAGAGTTTTACAGAGATTCTGGGGTAGCTGTATACATGGCCATTATAGTTTTTTTATTCTTGCTGGGACCGAAGGGTATGTTCCTACCAAAGGAGAATATAATCTTGCTCGAAAAGTTCTAGAACAAAGAAAATTAAGAGGAAATTATAATTCTTAACTTTTTAGTTTAAAAAATGATATACAATCCGAGGGAAGATTCTTTTTTGATTTTGAAATACATTAAGAAATACTGTAATGGAAAAGTTTTGGATATGGGTTGCGGTTCTGGTATTTTAGCTTTGGAAGCTATGAAGCATAGCAAGGATGTTTTGGCTGTTGACATTGATGAAGAATGTGTTGGGCATTGCAGG
>JAFCDT010000008.1 GCA_017609525.1 Candidatus Woesearchaeota archaeon
TAAATAGAAAACTTTTTAAAGAAAAATTAAAGAAAACTTACTAAAATGACTAAGAAAGTTGGTTCTACAGGAAGATTTGGAGCAAGGTATGGAAAGAAGGTAAGAAGAAAAGTTTTGGATATTGAGAAAATACAAAGAAAACCGCATCAGTGTCCTTATTGTTCAAGCTTAAGAGCTAAAAGAATAGCTTCAGGAATTTGGTATTGTAAAAAATGTGATGCTAAATTTACCGGGAGGGCTTATACTGTAAAATGAAATCATACAAATGTTTTGATTGCGGGGCAAGCGTAAAACAAGATTATCTTAAGAAGAAAATCAGATGCCCTTATTGTGGAGGAAAGATATTATATAAACCCAGAACTGTTGTATCTAAAGTAAAAGCAAGATGAAGAAGGAAATTGAAGAAAAAATAAACCAGCTACAGATTATTGAACAAAATCTACAAGAATTTTTTATGCAAAAGCAAAACTTTCAGAATCAACTAATGGAAGTAAATTCTGCTTTAGGGGAATTAAATAAAAGCAAAGATGATTGTTATAAGCTAGTTGGAAATGTGATGTTTAAAGAAAAAAAGGAAAATTTAATTAAGGAATTAAAGAATAAAAAAGATATTCTAGATTTAAGAATTAAAAACATAGAAAAACAAGAAAAAAAAATAAAGGAACAAGCAACTGAACTACAAAAAGAGGTTGTTAGTTCAATGGAAAAATGATGGGCGAGGCAGTAAATCTTTTGATACAGATTGAAGAGGATATGACTGTTCCGAAAAATATTAGAACAAAAATTAGAGAGGCCATTTCTATTTTAAATAGTGATGATGAAGAAGCAATAAAATTGGATAGATCTTTACAACACTTGGATGGCCTGACTGATGACCCCAGTGTGCCGAGCTATACCCGGGCACAGATATTAAATATTGTTAGCCTATTAGAGAGTAATGAATAGAAATCTTTATATATTTGTTCATTATTTTTAAATACTACTGGAGTTTTAGGATGAAACGAGTGATTTCACAACTTAGGGATAAATTTCTTGGTAAAGGTGCTAATGTTGACTATAGTGATTTAGATGAGGAAGACTATTTAGAGATTGACGCTGGCAAGGATATTGGAACTAAACAAAAAATCGTTGTTAAACCTTTTGTTGTCGAGGAATTTGCTCATGTTAAACCTGCATTAGATGCTCTTAGAGAGGGCTATACTATTGCTTTGATTAATATTAAGCCAATAAAAGATAAGGACATTGTTGAATTAAAAAGAGCAGTTAATAAATTAAAAAAAACATGTGATGCTATTGAAGGTGATATTGCTGGTTTTGGTGAGGATTGGATTGTTGTAACTCCAAATTTCGCAGAAATTTACAGGACTAAACAGATTGAAGAATTGGAGGAGTAATTCTTTTTATGATTGAACTAAAAGAATTTACAAAAGAGGAGAGGCTTATTCTGGGTTTGGACATAATTAAGTTTTATAGAGACAAGAAAAGAGGACTCACTAAAGCTCGGGAAAAACAATTTAAAACTAAACTAAAAGCATTAAAGAAAAAGAGGGACAAGTATCTAAAGGAACTAAAAGGTTAATTCTCTTTCTTCTATTTTTGCAAACCTTTATATATAAGTTTTATTTCTTTTAATAAATATTAAAAATTGTATAAATATTAAAAATGTTAAAACTTGATGAAATAGACAAAGATTTTATTGAATTTTATCAGTCTATGGGTGAGGCCCATGGCATGGATAATTTGTTAACAAAAATCTTTGCCATACTTTATATTAAATCAAAGGAAGTAGCTATGGAAGATTTAGCAAAAGAAACTGGCTATAGTTTAGCTACAATAAGTAACAAAATCAAATTTTTCGAGAACTTTGGCATAATTTCAAAGACCAATAAGCCTGGAACAAGAAAAATCTTTTTACGTGTAGACAATGATATGTTAAAAATTTTAAAAGAAACCTTAATGAAAAAACAACAATATGGAATCAATACTGCTAAGTCTAAACTTCCCACAATAATTAAAAAACATAAATCAAAAGCAAAAACTCTAGAACAAAAAAGAAAATTGAGAGTAATCGAAAACTATTATAATCAGGTTTTAAAGATTGAAAAGGTCTTTAAAGATTTTATAGGGAAACTCAACCAATTAGAAAATGAATAAAAACATTATAAGATTGGATAGTGTATGGAAAATATATAAAATGGATGAGGTAGAGGTTCCTGCTTTGCGTGGTTTGGACCTAACTGTTAAAAAAGGAGAATTTTTGGCTGTTCTTGGTCCTAGTGGAAGTGGAAAAAGCACTGCATTGAATATGATTGGCAGTCTAGACACACCCACTAAAGGAAAGATCTATCTGGATGGCATAAATATTTCCACTTTAAACGAATCAGACCTAGCCCAGTTAAGAGGAAGGAAGGTTGGTTTTATTTTTCAGGTATTTAATTTAATTCCAAGTTTAGATGCTGTTGGCAATGTGGCTTTGCCAATGGTATTTCAGGGAGTTTCCAGAGAAAGCAGGATTAAAAGAGCCAAAAATCTTTTGATTAAACTTGGATTGGGGCATAGGCTAACGCACAAACCAAGCCAACTAAGTGGAGGAGAAAGACAAAGGGTTGCAATTGCCAGATCCTTAGCTAATGATCCAGAAGTAATCCTTGCTGACGAGCCTACTGGAAATTTAGACTCCAAATCTGGATTAGAGGTTATGGAAATATTAAAGAACCTGCACAAAAAAGAAAATAAAACAGTGATTTTGGTTACACATGACCAGAAGCTGGTAAGATATAGCCAAAGAATCTGCTATTTAATGGATGGGAAAATTATAAAAACTAGAAGGATGTGATAATGCTATGAAAAAAGGGGCTTTTTTGTTAATATTTTTAGTATGCATGATTTCTGTTATGGCTATTGAACAGGATACAACAAGCAGCTGGCTTAATAGAACAAGCAGTGTAGGAAATTACCCCCAAATTGATGTTGTTTCTTTAAAGTATGAACCCTATCCAGTTGAACCAGGGCAGTACTTTACTCTGTGGTTAAAGATTAAAAATTTAGGCAATGTAAAGGCAGATAATGTCGAGGTTGAACTAATTGAAAAAGAGCCATTTTCAATTGGAGAAAATAAACAAATAATTGGAAGTTTGGGCAGCAGACAGGAATATTTATTGAAGTTTGAGAATATTAAAGTTAGCGAGGATGCTGTTGAAGGAGATAACACTTTAGAGATTAGATCAACAGCTGGCGGAGGTTATTCTAATGAATTTAAGATTAAGAAGATAGATATAAGGATACAGAGTGTTAGCCCTGTTTTAGATATTTCTGTTAAATCTGAACCTGAAATGATCCCGCAAGGAGGAACTGCAAACATTACCTTAACTCTAAAGAATACTGCCAAGTCTCTGCTGAAGGACATAACTGTTAAATTAAATTTGCCTGATGAATTAGTTCCTGTTAATTCTGTTGCTGAAAAGAAGATAGACAGAATTAAACCAGGATTTGAAAAAGATCTTAGCTTTAATATTCTTGCTTTGTCTGATGCTGCTGCTAAGGCATATAAAGTTGGAATGAATATTACCTATTATGATGAAATTGGCAATGTTTATGACAAAGATAATGTGATGGGTTTGTTGGTTGGTTCTAGCCCCGAGTTTGCAATTTATGTTGGGGATAATGAGATTTTGAAAAGGGGGGAGGTTGGAAATATTTTCTTTGACGTTTATAATATTGGACCAAGCGATATAAAATTTGTTAATATAGAGCTTATTCCTACTAAAAATTACGATGTTGTTTCTGTTCCCAAACTCTACTTAGGCAATATTGATTCTGATGACTATGAAAGCGGGGAATTTAAGGTTTATGTTAATCGTTGTTTCATGTGCGAGAATGAAATTAAATTCAAAGTTTTTTTAGAATATAGTGACAGCTATAATAATCAAAAACAAGAAATCATTTATGTTCCTTTAAAACTTTATTCTGGGAAAGAAATTAAGGCATTTGGTTTGAGGAAGGTTGGAAATGGCTATTCTCCCATAATCTATCTGATTGTTATAATATTTATATACCTAGCTTACAAGGGCTATAGGAAAGAAAAGGAATTGCCCAAGGCATTGAAGTATGCGGCTCTTCGTATGCTTACTTATGTTGTTAAATTTGTACGCAAGCTTAGGTGGAGGTACATTAAAAGAGTACCAAGGAAACTAAAGCACTTTTTCAGAAGCTTACGATGATAGCAGATTATTTTATTTATTCTTTTAATGGTATAAGAAATAGAAAACTAAGATCATGGATGACTGTAACCGGTATATTTATTGGAATATTTGCTGTTGTTTCTTTATTAAGTCTGAGCGATGGTTTAAAGAATGCAATTAACAGCCAGTTTGAGAGTGTGGGTGCAGATAGGATAATTGTTAAGCCTGGGGGAGGAGACTTTGCTGGTTCAACTCCTGTTACAGGTGAGTGGTCTGCCGCCAAACTTTACGAAGATGATTTGGATGTGGTTAAAAAAACAAAAGGGGTAGATCTTGCTATTGGAATAATAATACAAAACGGAAAGGTTGAGTTTAATGATGAGGTAAAGTATCTTAATATTGGCGGAGTTCCTACTGGTAAAGATGTTCAGGAGATGGCAGATAAAACAGATTTTTTACAAGTATCAGATGGGAGATTTTTTAAAGAGGGGGATCGAAATAGGGCGATTATTGGCCATGGAATGATGAATGACCTCTTTGGTAAAAGTCTTAAGGTTAGAGATACAATTTTAATAAAAGATGAGAAATTTAAAGTTATTGGAGTTTTTAAGAAATCGGGAAATCCAGTTAATGATTACGTTGTTAGGATACCAATAGAGGATGCAAGAGAACTATTTGATTTAGAAGAGGAAGGGCTTTCTACTATTATGGCAGTTACAAATAAAGGATTAGATCCAGAAATTGTTAAGAAAAATATTGAGAAAGAATTAAGAGAACATAGGGATGTTAAGGAAGATGAAGAGGATTTCACTGTTACAACTTCAAAACAACTTATCCAAGGTTTTAATACTATACTGGATGTTGTCCAGTTTGTTATTGTTGGAATTGCAGCAATAAGTTTGCTGGTTGGAGGCATTGGTATAATGAATACTATGTATACCAGTGTTTTGGAAAGAACCAAGGAAATAGGAACTATGAAAGCCATTGGTGCTAGAAACAAAGACATTCTTACAATTTTTATGATTGAATCTGGATTTTTTGGATTGGTTGGTGGTTTTATAGGAACTGTTCTTGGGCTTTTAATGAGCAAGGGCGTTGAATTTGGAGCCGCTAGTGCTGGTTTTGACATATTAAAGGCATCTGTTAGTCCTTTTTTAGTGATTGGTGCTTTGTTATTTTCGTTCTTAGTTGGATGTGTATCTGGGATATTTCCAGCTATGAAAGCTGCTAAATTAAAACCCGTGGATGCTTTGAGGTATGAATAATGAATCAATATGTTAGATTAAGCTGGGAAAGCATAAAACATAGGAAGGTTAGATCTTGGTTAACTATGTTGGGAATATTTGTTGGTATTGCTTCTATTGTTGCCTTGATTAGTTTGGGTCAAGGAATGAGTAATGTGGTTAATGAGCAGTTTGAAATGATGGGCGTTGATAAGATAATGATAATGCCTGGTCAAAATCTTCAAAGTATGGGATTGGCTGGAGAGGTGCTGTCGGAAGACGATGTTGAATTTATTGAGAAAATTAAAGGTGTAAAGTTGGTTGCTCCTATGTTATATAAAACTGTAAGGTTGAAATATAAGGATCAGATGGAGTTTGGTTTTGTTATAGGTTTGCCGACAGACGAAAGCATGGATATTATTATGAGTATGGGAAATTTTAATATTGAAAATGGAAGAAAACTAGAAAAAAAAGATAAAAATAAGGCAATGGTTGGTTGTAGACATACTAATGGAGACTTATTTGATAAAAAAGTTAGAATCGGGGATAAAATATATGCAGAAGATCAAGGATATACTGTTGTTGGTTCAATGGAATGTATTGGTAGCAAACCCGATGATGGACAAATTTATATCCCTTTAGATTCTGCAAGGGATTTACTTAATGAGCAGACGAAAATAGATGCTATGTATGTTCAGGTTAAAGATGGATTTAATCCTAGCGAGGTTGCTGAAACAATTAAGAAAAAGATGAGAAAAGATAGGGATTTAGAAAAAGGGGAGGAAAATTTTAACATACAAACCTCTGAACAGTTAATGGAATCTTTTGGAGTCATTCTCGGTGTTGTACAGGCAGTTTTGATTGGTATTGCAGCAATAAGTTTGCTGGTTGGCGGTATTGGAATAATGAATATTATGTATACCAGTGTTTTGGAAAGAACCAAGGAAATAGGAGTTATGAAAGCTGTGGGTGCGAGAAATAAGGATATAATGATGATCTTCCTGATTGAGTCTGGTATGATGGGCTTGGGGGGAGGGGCTATTGGAGTAGTTATTGGTATAGCTATTGGAAAGTTTATTGAGTCAATTGCTGCTAAGACAGGTTATGTTTTTTTAAAGATAACTTTTGATCCTGGGTTGATTATTGGTGCTCTGGCTTTTTCTTTTGTTGTGGGTGCTTTATCTGGTTTATTGCCTGCCAGAAGGGCTGCAAAATTAAAACCTGTGGATGCTCTGAGATACTAGCTTTTTTAATAATTTCTTATCTTTTTCAAATATAATTGCTTCTATTTCTTTTAAGTTTTCTTCTGGTTTTTTTGATGTGTCCAGAATGTATTGATATTTTTTAGCTATTTCTAATTCTTTTTTAATTGATCTTAATCTTGCCTTTTCATTTGGATCTCCTTTTTTCTCTATTCTTTTCTTAAGTATTTCAAATGGAGGTGATAAAAAGATAGTTATTATTTTTTCTGGAAGTTTGTCTTTATTTTTCATCAAAGTTAAAAATCCCTGGACGTCTATTACAAGTATGGGTATTTTATCTTCTTCTATTACTGAGTAGAGATCTTTTTTTTGGGTACCATAGTAATCTGTATGAACTTTGGCAATTTCAAGAAACCTTTCCTTATTTTCAAATTCTTTCTTTTTTAAGAAGTGATAATCTTTGCCATTAACCTCTCCGGGTCTTGGTTTTCTAGAAGTAGATGTAATTACTCTTTTAAGGTTGTGGTGTTTTGCTAATAGTAAATTGACCTGGGTGTTCTTTCCTGATTGAGAAGGCCCTGAAATGATGACAACCTTTTCTTTCATTTTTTCTTTATTATCCCTTCTTTTGTTATTAATGAATTTGGGATATGAATGACTTCTTTATCTTTATTTTCAATTTTTGTTTCTAACAAATTAATTTCTATTACTTTTCCTTCTAGGTTTTTTACTTTTATTTTATCTCCGACATTGATTTTGTTTTTTTTATGAATTATAAATCCCGAGATTATATTTGGCACAAAATCTTTTATTGATAATAAAATTGTTGTAACGATTACTACCATAATTCCTATAAATATAACATAGAGAATCTTGGTTGTTATTCCTAATTGGTTTAGTGCCAGGATTATTGTTATGAAATAAATTAAGTATTTTAATGTTCCTGAGATTATGTTTTCTATTGGTAATTTTATGTTTAGTTTTGTTTTGAGGATCTTATTTACTTCTAATTCTTTTAGAAGTTTTTTTGTTAGTTTGCTTAGTATATTAGCTACTATTATTCCTGCCAAAAACAGTATTATTGCAGCTATGGTTCTTAGAAGGGTGTTATTTATTTCAATTAGATTCATTGTGCAATTAAATATCTTATTTAGTTTAAAAAGATTATGGAAAACTATTTAAAAATGGTAAGCCATATTACTAGTTATGCCAGTTAATCCAGGAATTCATTATCAAAAAGCAGAAGAAGAGTATAGAGAAGCCGTTACTATACAAGATAAATTAAAAGCTCTAAAAAAGATGATGGCTCTGGTGCCTAAGCATAAGAGTTCAGAGAATTTACAGAGAGAAATCAAGGAAAGAATATCCCGATATACTAAGATATTACAAAAGGAAAAACAACAAAAAAAGGGGAAAAAATCTAAATTTTCTATTAAAAAAGAAGGAGCTGCCACTGTTGTTATTGTGGGAACAACTAATTCGGGAAAAAGCACTTTATTGAGTAAATTAACTAATGCTAGACCAGAGATTGCCGATTACCCTTTTACAACTAAAAAACCAGAAATTGGTACCATGGATTATGAAGGTATTAAAATACAGATTGTTGAGATTCCTGCCATCTTTGAACATTTTGAAGCAAGCCAGGATGGTTTAGCTTTAATGAGCATTATTAGATTAGCAGATTTAGTTATTTTAATGTTTAATAATGAGGAAGAAAAAAGATTATTAAGAAAGGAATTGGAAGAAGTTTTAGGTGAATACATTGAGTTTGAGAAAGTTAAGGGACTAAAAGATTTGATTTGGAGAAGATTAAGGTTAATTAAGGTTTATACCAAGGTTCCGGGAGGCAAAAAACAGTTTCCACCATTGGCTTTGAAAAAAGGAGATTGTATTAAAGATATGGCTGAGCATATTCATAAAGATTTTATTAAAAAATTTCATTTTGCTAGGGTTTGGGGGAAAAGCGTTAAGCATCAGGGAATTAGAGTTAATTTAGATCATGTTTTGGAAGATAATGACTTGGTTGAATTACATATGAAATAAAGAAGCAAATTATTTAAATTCTTAAAACAAGTTAATATTATGAAAGAGGCGATATTTAGTGATTTAGATGGAACTTTGTTAGATCATAAAACATATTCTTATGTAAAGGCAAAAAAATCTATTAATTTAATAAAAAGAAAAAAAATTCCTTTGGTTTTTTGTACTAGTAAAACAAGAGCAGAGGTTGAATTTTATAGAAAAAAATTAGGAATTAAAGATCCTTTTATTTCTGAGAATGGGGGAGCTATTTTTATTCCTAGAAATTATTTTGATTTTAGATATAAATGTAAGAAAGGCAAGTATAATATTATTGAAGTGGGTGTTGGATATCAAGAATTACAAAAAATTGTTGATAAAATTAAAAGAAAAGGAATAAAGATTATTACCTTTAAAGACCTAACAGCAAAAGAGGTTGCTAAAGATGCTGGCTTAAAGTTAGAAAGAGCAAGATTGGCCAAAAAAAGAGAATATGATGTTGTTTTTAAGGTTAATAAAAAAGATATAAAAAAAATAGAAAAAATTGTTAAAAAAAATAAATTAAAATTGTTAAAAGGGGGGAGGTATTATCATATAAATAAGAGCGATAAAGGAAAGGCAGTAAGAATTTTAACAAAAATGTTAAAAAAGAAAATTGGAAAGATAAAAACAATAGGTTTTGGTGATTCAGAAAATGATTTTGATATGCTGGACAATGTTGATGTTCCTTATTTGGTCAAAAGGCCAAACAATAAATATAAAAGCAAGAGATATAACAAAGCTAATGGGATTGGACCTGTTGGTTTTAATAAAGTTATATTAGAGGTGTTAAAATAGTAAATAGGAAAAAAGCAGAACAAATTTATCGGGAGAGTTTAAAGGTTTTAAAGAAGGTTCAGTTAAAAAATGGTGGTTGTTTAGCGACACCTATCGGAGAGAGATATCCCTATGTTTACCCAAGAGACCATGCCTTTTGTATTTTGGCATTTAATTCTGCAAAAAAATTTAAAGAAGCTAAAAAAGCCTTAAAATTTATTTTAAAAAGTCAGTTGGATAGCGGGGCATTTCCACAGAGATTAAATGAGAAGGGCAAGGACGCTAGCTATAAACCAATACAGATTGATGGTTCTGGTCTAACGATTTATGCTTTTTGTGATTATGTGAAAAAAAGCGGCGATTTGGCATTCGGTAAAAAACACTGGAATTGTGTTACTAAATTTTTTAAATATGTTAAGTCAGCATTAGATACTGGAAGGGGTTTGGTTTTTACCCCTAATTCTGTCCATGAATTTCCTCCCACTGAAGAAGGATTGGAGTTGTGGGCAAATGGTGTTTGTAGTGCGGCTTTTAGAGAAGCTTTTGATGTTTCTAAATTAATTAAACAAGAGAACGAAGAACTATTGAATATGGCTAATAAAATAAAAGAAGGCATTGATAAATACATGTGGAATTCAAGGGTTAAAGGTTACATTAAAAACATAAGGTTAAGGGAATCTAGTTCTATTATTGCTCATGTGGATGTGGCTGTTCTGGCTTTATCTGAATTTAATGTTTTTCCTGTAAGTTGGAAGAGGGTGAGATTAAGCATACAGAGAGTACAAAAATTCCTTTGGAATAAAGAATTAGGAGGAATTTGCAGATATCCAAAATTTGAGGGAAGGAATAATGGCGGATGGGGTCCATGGCCACACTTTACTTTGATGATGGCTGATTATTTTATCTTTGTCAAGAATAAGAAAAAAGCTGAGAAATATATTAATTGGGTTTTAAAAATAGCTTATAAGAATAAGCTACCTGAACATCTTGCTACTGTTAAAGAATTTAATGAATATGTTACTGATTTTTCCGAAGCTGCGATTTTAAGACCTGACAGGTTGACAATGATTGAAAATACTAAAAAAAATCCCCTGTTTAAGAAAGGGATAGCTTATGTTACTTTGCCACTAGCTTGGCCCCATGCCCAGTTTATTATAACTTGGAATTTATATAAGAATAAGTTTATAGCTTAAGACCGTCTTTTTTTTCTTTTTCACTTATGTATTGCCTATAATCAAATACTTCTTGTTTTTTTGTTTCAATTAATTTACTAAGCACATCTTCTCCAATTGTATTGCGCAAGACTTCGCTTTTTTCTGCTTCCTCTACTGCTTCACAAAGATCACGTGGAAGAGATTCTATTTGGATGCCCCTTTCTTCTGCTCTTTTTCTTTCTATCCCTTCATATAAATCAAAGGTCAGCTCTTCTCCTGCAGACCTTTTGTGTTCTATTCCATCTATTGATGCACCAATGATCACAGAAAAAGCAAGATAGGGGTTACAAGCAGCATCTGGAGATCTGAGTTCTATTCTCGTAGCTTCTTCCTTTCCTGGCCTGTACTCTGGTATTCTTATTAAGGCAGATCTGTTTCGTCTAGCCCACGCAATATAGACTGGAGCTTCACACCCCGGAACCAATCTTTTAAATGAATTTTCCCATTGATTAAGAATTAATGTAATTCCCCTTATGTTGTGCTTTATACCCCCAATAATGTGCTTAGTTATCTCAGAAAGACCGCCGTCTTGTCCTTCATCAAACATCACATTATTATCTTTGTTCCAGTACGAGACATGAATATGCATGCCAGAACCATTCTCTGAAGCTAGGGGTTTAGGCATGAAAGTTGCATGAACTCCTGCTCTGCTTGCTATTTCTTTTACTAACCACTTATAGGTTATTAAGTTATCCGCCATTGTTAATGCATCTTTATATTTAAGATCAATTTCATGTTGAGAAGGAGCAACTTCATGATGCTCATATTCAACAGGAATGTCCATAGATTCTAATGCAAAGATTGTTAGTTGTCTTAAATTGTCACCATCTCTTAAAAAAGACATATCGAAATACCCTTCGTTATCTAATGGCTCTGTACTTTCAGAATCTCTAAAATAAAAATATTCAGCTTCTGGACCTACATTCATCTGAGTTATTCCGTGTTTTTTTAGTTTTTTTAAATTCTCAATTAAAATATTTCTTGGATCACATTCATAAAGAGATTCATCAGGACTCCTTATTTGTGCAAACATTCTTATTGTTGGTGATCCCCCTACTTGAAAGGGGAGGAGTTGGGCTGTTTCTATTAGTGGGAGGGCAACCATGTCACTTTCATGTATTCTTCTATAGCCTTCTATTGAAGAACCGTCAAAACCCATACCTTGTTCAAAAGCTTTTTTTAGCTCAGAGGGCCTTATTGAAAAGACCTTGAGGTTTCCTAAGAAGTCAGTGAACCAAATTTGGGTAGAAATTGATTTGCTTTTTACATAGTCTATGAATTCTTTTTGATCTCCTTTAACTTTATGGATTTGAGAAATCTCGATTTCTTCTAGAAGACTTTCAATATTTCCTTTAATCTCTTCTGTCCTTTTTCTGAGAGTATTGTGCATATGTAATACTATTTATGGTATTATATAAATCTTTTTTATATTTCCTATTACGAATATATATAAAAAGACTGAAAAACTATGTTTTCGTTTAGATTAATGACAATATACTAATCTTTTTTAAACAAATGTAAAATGAAAATTGATGATACTGACCTAAAAATATTGAATTTTTTAGCAAATAATTCTAGATTGTCTTACAGGCAGATTGCTAAAAACATTGGTTTGAATGTTGTCACAGTAATTAATAGGATGAAAAAGTTAGAGGAAAATAATATAATAATAAAGTACGGAGTTAATGTGGATTATGAAAAATTGGGATATGATCTAAAGATCTTAATTGATTTAAGGGTGGCTAAAGGGAAATTATTTGAAGTTGAAAATAAAATAGCTAAGCATCGGAATGTTTTGGCTGTTTATGATGTTACTGGAAATTTTGATGTTTTAATAGTTGCTTGCTTCAAGAATAGAAAAGCAATGGATAATTTTATAAAAAAGATACAGACTTATGATTTTGTTGAAAGAACAGAAACAAAGCTGGTTTTGAATACTATTAAAGAAAATTCTTTACTATTTTAATTAAGAAGTTTTTTATATCAGCACTTTTTGATTTTTGGATGCTAAAATTAGATTTGCATATCCATACAAGAAGTTTTGTCAAATGGGAAGGGAATATAACTCCTAAAGAACTAATTGACAGGGCCAGTAAATTGAATTTTGATGTCCTAGCCATAACAGAGCATGCCACTTTAAATAGATATGTCAAAGGTGTTAAATTTTTTGATGCTTTAAAAACCTATAGAAATTATAAAGACTATGCTAAACAAAAAGGAATTTTGTTGTTGCCTGGCTTTGAGGCGCATATTGAAGGCAAGGAGGTTTTGTTTATTGATTGCTTAGAAGATATCAGAAAATACAGGACTTTTGAGAGTTTGTATGATTTGAAGGATAACTGTTTTATTATTGCACCACATCCTTTTTTGTTTAAGGATTCTTGCTTAAAGGAGAAATTAGTTGAGCATATTAAGTTATTTGATGCCGTTGAGCATACGGCCAGTTACTTGCCATGGCTTAATAGCAATATCAAAGCAGAAGAAGTTGCCAGAAAATTTGATAAGCCTTTTATTGCTACTTCTGATTCCCACTGGTGGTTTCAGTTTGGAAGGAATTATAGTTTAGTTGATGCTGAGAAGAATAAGGATGATCTTTTAGAAGCTATAAGAAAGAAAAAGATAAAAAGAGTTATTGATCCTTTAAAATTTCATGAGGCCTTGTTTTTTGCTGCTAGGTTTCCATATGCACATTTGATTAAAGAGTTTGAATGATTATTTCATATATTTATTTATCAAGGAAGCAGCTTCTCTTCCATTAATTTTTCCTCTAAATCTTTTCATTACCTCTCCCATTATTGCATTGAATCTTAGATGTTTGTATTTGTTTACTATTTCTTTTATTTCTTTTTCTAGTTTTTCTTTAGAAACTACTTTGTATTTGTTTATATCAATCTTTTTGTTTTTAGAAATTTCCAATAAAGCCTCAAATACCGCATCTCTTGTTATTTTTTTAGAATCAAAATAGGAGAGGATTTCTTCCACATGTTTGTCAAGTACTTTGAGATTATATCTTGATTTGATTTCTTTTGGATATTCTACTAATACTTTTGCAATAAATCTCGGATCTGTTTTTGGAAGTTTTTTAACTAGGAATTTAAAGAATTTTTGTTTAGGTACCAGTTCGTTAGCTAGTTGAGAAGAAAGTTTAAACCCTTTTTCAAGTTTTATTGCCCTTTCTGTTAATAGCTCTGGAATTTTTATTTTTTTAAGCATTGCTGGAGTAATCTCAATTGTTCTAATGTCTGTTTCTGGGTACAAACGGGCAGAGGTAGACATTGGCCTTAAAAAAGTTGTAGAAAAATCAGGATTTGCTTTTCTTACATGAGGTGTTGTTTTTCTTTTGTCTTTTATTTGCCTTTTAACTTCTTTTTCAATAACTTTGGGCATTGATCTTAGATCTTGGAAACCTTTTATTTCTACTCTTGGATGCGTTCTTATGTTGATATTTACATCTTGTCTTATTGTTCCTATGCCTCTTTTTACTCTTTCTGTGGACCTCAATATCATTCCGAGTATTGAGGCTGTTTCTTTAACATGTTCTGGATCTTTTAGGCTTGCATCTGTTGTTATTTCTATTAAAGGAACCCCCAACCTGTCTAAACTATAAACTATTTCTGTTGGTGTTTCTTTTATTTTTTTGGCTGCCTCTTCCTCTAACATTATTGTTGGAATTCTTACCTTTCCTTTAGAGGTTTCTATTTCTCCATTTGTTGCAATTAATCCTGTTCTCTGAAACCCAGAGGTTACTGAGCCGTCTATAATTGTTTTTCTCATAAACTGTATCTTGTCAACTATTTTGGCTTTGAGAAGTAATGCAACCTGTAGTGCGGTTTCTAGGGCATCTTCGTTGATGTTGTGTGGAGGATCTTCATCTAACTCTACTAGACATGAAGATGTTTTCTTTGCTTCATAAATTACCCATTTGTCCTTTTTTCTTTCGTATTTAGCGGCCTTGTCTATTTCTTTTGTTTCTCCTTCTACAGCCCTTAATTTTCTTTTTATTATATTTGTTGTAGGATTAGGATCATTAACTAATGAAGGACAAGAACAGAACAATTTATGCGATTCTAGTTGTTGGTGAATTTCGATTCCTGCTTTAAAACCAAGTCTTTGATAGTTCATTTTGTGAATATCCTCTTTTTAAAATCAACTAAGTAATCATGGTCTGGTTTGGGATTATTTACTGTTAATACTTTAAGTTTTTTATTTCCAATATTTACCAGTCTGTGTGCGCTATTTTTGGGAATGATGACTGGTTTGTTTGGCTTAAGATCGATAATCTTTGGTTGTTTATCTTGGATTATTAATTTACCTTTGCCATGCACTAGCGCGCATAATTCTGCACTTGATTTTTTGTGCTTATGCCCATGTGTCATATGAAATTCCTTACCAATGGTTCCAGGGTTTATTACTGTTAAACCATACTTAACTTTTCCAGATTTTGCAATAAATCTCTCATAAATTACTGGATTTTCGGTTTTTAGGATTCTTTGGACTTCTCTTTGATTATGATAAACATGTTTTAGACCATGGAGAGTTCTTGTTAATTTTTCGTCAAATTCTCTTTCTAAATGTTGACAAAGTTTATTTAATTTCATCATATCCCACTTGGTTGCAATCTTTCGTTTATCTCCCCTTTAAGATTGGTTACCATTAAATCCTTTATTTTATCTTTGGGATAATTGGCAAGCAACCATGAAAGTTTAATGAATGCTGTTTCTGTTGTCATGTCTTCACAAGGAACAACTCCAGCCTCCAATAGTTTTATCCCATTTGAGTAAACATTGAGATTTACTTTTCCAAAGATTGTTTGTGTAGATATTGCCACTATGCATCCTGCCTTAACTAGCTTTTTAATTGCATTTAGGATCTTGATATGCTCTTTTGTTCCAACTGGAGCATGGCCTAAACCAGTGCCTTCTATTATTAATCCTTTGTAGTTTTTATAAAATAAGAATTGTTTTTCTGACATGTTTGGGTGCACTTTTAATATTGCCACTTTCTCTTCCATTTTTGGTTTTATTTCTAATCCATTCTTTATTGATATTATTGGTTTAAACAAAGTAATTTGCTTTGTCATGTAGTTGATTTTTGCTATTGGTGTGTCATTAACCACTTTAAATGCGTCTCTTCTGGAGCTATGAAGCTTTCTAGCTTTGGTTCCAGGAAGTATGATGGAGAATGTATCATTAATGGTTTCATGCATGCAAATTGCGACCCCTGTGTAATCTGTTTTTGCTATGAATAATGCAGCACAGGTTAAATTCATTGCAGCGTCTGAACTCCCTCTGTCAGATGATCTTTGTGCTCCCACTAATATTACTGGAATTGGACATTTTTTGAGCATAAATGATAAAGCTGCAGAAGTGTAATGGAGGGTATCTGTCCCATGAGTTATAATTATCCCTTTTACTCCTTTCTTATATTGTTTTTCGATTTCTTTAACTATTTTGATGTAATCTTTAAAACACATGTCTTCAGAAAGCATGTTGCTTATGAATTCTGATTTAATGTTAGCAATTTTTTCCAGTTCTGGAAACATTGCGACTATTTCTTCTGGTGTAAATCTTGCTATCACTCCTCCTGTTATATAGTCTACTTTGGAAGCAAAAGTTCCCCCTGTGTGTAGGAGAGCAATTGTTGGAAGATTTTTATGAATTTTAAGCTTCCTGGTTATTGTTTTTTCTTTTTTGTATTTTTTTATTATCTTTACTTTCTTTATTTTTGTTTTTTTAATCCCAATATTATATCCTGAATTTAATTTAAGAAAAATGTATTTTTTATCTTTGCTTGGCATTACAATTCCTTTATATTTTTCAGAAGATGTAATCACCTCTATTGTATCTAAGACGCTATGCTTTGTCATGTTCATGGATAATTATGTTGGTTAAATAATTATTTATATACTCTAACATATATATCAATATTAAATAATGTTTAAATAGTAATCTGTTATTTGATTTTTTAGTAAATAAAATAGAATAAGACCGTATCATCATTAATTTGGTTTTGTTTGGCGGCTAAACCAAATATTGGCAGTTGATGAATTGGTTTCGAATTGAATTTCTCTTTTAAGTTATTTGGAAATATATTCCACTGAAAAAGCTTAACTTGGCGGGATAAACTTTTTCTAAAAAGGAGGGTAGCAATACTCAAATATAAATTTTATGGTATTGGAGTATATACCTTATTAATTAAAAACAAAAAAGGGGGAAAGATAAATGGAATTTATCATACAAAATGCAATAGACACACAAAAACAAGAAGGACCCGCTGTGGAGGTTGGTCAGGCAAACATAAAGGTTGTTGGTGCTGGAGGGGCAGGATGTAATGCAGTGAACTGGTTATATAAAAAAGGCGTTCAAGGTGCTGAGATTGTTGCTATGAATACAGATCAACAGCACTTGAATATAATTAATTCTGATAGAAAGGTTCTGATTGGAGCAGAACTTACTCGCGGTTTGGGTGCAGGAGGATACCCGAATGTAGGTAGGGAAGCTGCAAAAGAATCTATCAATGAAATCAAAGACTCATTAAAAGATGCAGATATGGTCTTTATTTGTGCTGGGGAAGGAGGTGGTACTGGTACTGGTGCAGCTCCTGTTATTGCTCAAGTAGCTAAAGACTCTGGAGCTATTGTTATTGGTACCGTAACTATGCCCTTTGATATTGAGAGGGCAAGAGTTGATAAAGCTGAATTTGGCTTGCAACAATTAAGAGATGTCTGTGATACTGTTATTGTTATAGATAACAATAGATTAGTTAGTATTGCAGGAAACTTGCCGGTTGAACAGGCTTTTGCAGTTGCAAATGAGTTGATAAGCACTATGATTAAAGGCATTGTAGAAACAATTGCTGTGCCTAGCCTAGTAAACTTAGATTACGCAGATGTTAAAGCTATAATGGCTAATGGAGATGTTTCTGTTATTGGAATTGGAGAAAGCGATTCTGAGCATAGAGTTGAAGAGGCTGTAAGAAGAGCTTTGACAAATCCATTGCTGGATGTTAGCTATCAAGGCGCAACTGGAGCATTGATACACATAAGTGGAGGCGCTGATTTATTGCTGGATGAAGTAAGTAAAGTGGGAGATATGGTAACAGAAGCATTAGACGTTGATGCTAATGTAATCTGGGGAGCTAGGATACAGGAAGATCTTAAAGGAAAATTAAGAGTTATGACCATAGTTACTGGCGTAAACTCTCCATATATCTTAGGTAAGTCCCGAAGTGGTGAGGTCCACACAGATCAGGCAAAACAGATAACTAGTGAACTAGGAATAGATTTGATTTAATCTTTATGGGCAGACCCCCCTAAGTGAAAGCCCTTCTTTGTTTTGCTGGTGCCTTTTGGCATCGGCTTTTTTTATTTTTTAAATTTTTTAAGAATTCTTTTTAAAAAAGGAGTTTTTGCTGGTGGTTCTTTACAAAGTCCAAAACTTTGTTGAGGATATTGTCTTCTGGAACCCCATGTCTCGTAAAATGCAATGTCTTGACAGGTAAACCTTATGGGAGCATTTGGCTTTTCATCTGCGTAACCTATTGTTATGATTGCTTCTGGTTTTATTCCTGAAGGCAAATTTAAACATCTTGACATCGCATTATCATCAAAAGCACCCACCCAACACGTTGCCAGGCCATGTGCTGTTGCCATTGTCAATATGTTCTGAATAAAGGCTGCACAGTTTTGAATACTATAAAGGTTTTTTCCCCTTTCTCCATACATTCTTTCTACTTCAGCTATTCTGTTACAGACTGCAATTAAAACCGGTGCTTGATTCATCCAGTTTTGTTGTAGACAACAATCACTTATTTTTTGTTTTATTTCCTCATCTGTTATTATCACAACATGCCAGTTTTGAACATTACCTGAAGAAGGAGTATAACGTGCTGCATCAAGTATGTCATTTATTATGCCCTGATTTACTTTTTTATCTTTGTAGGCCCTTATTGACCTTCTTTTTGTTATTGCAGATTTAACATCCATACCAAAATCTTTAAATCTTTCAAATATTTATAACTTTCTATGAAGTATAGTTTGTTGGTTCAGTCCTATGATGCTCTTGATAAAACTACTAAACGTTTAGAAAAAACTAAAATTTTATCAGACTTAATAAAAAAAACACCCAAAGAGGAAGTTGAGAAAGTAATTTATTTGCTACAAGGAAGAGTTTTTCCAATTTGGGATGAAAGAAAGATAGGCATGAGTTCTCAATTGACTGTTAAGGCTTTGGTACTTGTTACTGGAATTTCTAAAAAAAAGATAGAAGAACTATGGAAAAAAGAAGGAGATTTGGGAAAGGTTTCAGAGATAATTATGAAAGAAAAAACCCAAAGAACTTTAGGGAATTATGAATTAACTGTGAAAAAAGTTTTTGAAAACATAAGGGCTTTGGCTGAATTAGAGGGAAAGGGCACTGTAGATAAAAAAATTAAACTTGTTTCTGAATTATTAAGTTCTTCAAAACCCAAAGAGGCAAGATTTATTGTAAGAACAATTTTAGATAATTTACGTATTGGAGTTAAGGAAGGAATTTTAAGAGACGCTTTGGCGTGGACTGTTTTTCCAATTAGATACGATCCAGATGAAAATAAAATAGAATTCAAGAAAGGTTCACGCGAAGATTATAATGAAGTTATAGGAAAGATACAACATGCTTATGACTTAACCAATGATTTTGGATCGGTTGCTGTTTCTCTTAAGGAAAAAGGACTCAAAAACTTGGAAGGAATTTCAATAGAGTTAGGCAAGCCAATAAATTCGATGTTGGCCATTAAGGAAGATGGTATTAAAGAAGCTCTCAAGGCTGTAGGTGCACCTGCTTTATTTGATTATAAGTTAGATGGATTTAGGTTGCAGATACATAAATTCAAGAATAAGTATTACTTTTTTACTAGGAGACTAGAGGATGTTACTAAACAGTTTAAGGAATTGGTTCCAATTTTAGACAAATATGTTAAAGGAAAAAATTATATATTGGATTCAGAATTGGTTGGTTATGATGTTAAAACTGGCAGATATTTGCCGTTTCAAAGTATTTCTCAAAGGATAAAAAGAAAGCACAATATTGACAAAATTGCTAAAGAATTTCCTGTTGAAATAAATGTATTTGATATTCTTTATTATAATAATAAAAACTATATGAATCAACCTCAGAAAGAAAGAAGAAAACTTATAGAAAAGATAATAAAAAATAAGAAGAAAAAAATAGTATTAACGAAGAAGATTATTTCTAAAGATATTAAAAAAATAAAAACATTTTATAATGAAGCGCTTAAAGAAGGATATGAAGGGCTGATTGCTAAGAACCTCCATAAGGAATATTCTCCTGGCAGAAAGGTGGGAGGCTGGGTAAAATTAAAACCAGTGATGGAACCTTTACAATTAGTAGTTATTGGTGCTGAGTGGGGGGAAGGAAAAAGGGCAAATTGGTTAAGCAGTTTTATTCTTGCTTGTAAAAAAGGAGATAGTTTTTTGGAAATTGGAAAAGTTGGAACAGGAATTAAGGAAAAAGGAGAAGGATCAACTTTTAAGCAGTTAACTAAAATGTTTAAACCATTAATAGAAAAAGAAGATGGAAAACATGTTATTATAAAGCCTAAAATCTTATTGGATGTAAGTTATGAAGAGATTCAAAGAAGTCCAACCTATAAAAGTGGCTATGCTTTAAGATTTCCAAGATTAAATAGTGTGAGAAATGACTTAAAGTTAGAAGACTGTGATGACATTGAAAGAATTAAAAGATTATACAAAAAACAGAAAAAATAGTGATTTGTTATCTGCCGGGAATAAAAAGATATTTTTTACTATAATAATCTTTAAATACTAGTGCTATTACCATTAAGGTATAGTTTATATTTTAGTTAAGTAGAAAAAGAATATGAATACTTAGCAGTTACTAAAAAAAGAGGTGATCCTCGGGAGGCACAGGTACTATGATTGTAAAGGAAGAGTTTTTAAATAAACTTAGGCGTTCTTTTGGTCTAAATTTATATGAGGTTAAAATTTGGACTGCTCTTTTATCTCGGGGGGTTTCTACTGCGGGGGAATTAAGTGAGATTGGCGATGTGCCAAGAAGTCGAGCTTATGATGTTCTAGAAGGTTTGGAGAAGAAAGGTTTTGTAGTGATGAAACTTGGCAAACCGATTAAGTACATTGCGGTGGATCCAAGAGAGGTGGTTGAAAGAGCAAAGAAACTTGTGAAACAAAATGCAAATGAAAGTGTTAATAGACTTGAAGAATTAAAAGGAACTTCTGTTTTAAACGAGTTGGAACTTTTACATAAAGAGGGAATTGAATTTGTTGAACCGTCTGATTTGAGCGGGGCTATTCGTGGTAGACATAATCTTTATTCTCACTTAGAAACAATGATAAAAGCAGCTAAGAAAAGTGTTACAATTATGACAACCTCAAAGGGAATTCTAAGAAAGATAGATGCATTAAAAAGTGAACTAGAAAGGTTACACAAGAAAGGTGTAAAAATTAAAATTGCTGCACCTATTACTAAAGATTCTGCCAGCGCGGTTAAAGACCTAATGAAGATTGCAGATGTAAAGCATATTGATAAGATTAATGCAAGGTTTTGTGTAGTTGATGATAAAGATATGATGTTTATGGTGATGGATGATACTGAAGTACATCCGACATATGACTTCGGTGTTTGGGTAAATACACCCTATTTTGCTTCTGCACTGTCAAATATGTTTAATCTAGCGTGGAAAGATATGACTAGCGCCGACAAGGTGATGGCTAAGTTTTAGTATATCTTTTAATTCTTTTTTTTTATTACACAAATCTTTATAAATATGGATTCTACTAAACGGATATGGTTAAGAAGAAACCAACAATGGAGTATAGGGATGAGAAAGGAAATACCCTATATGGCTTTTCTCAGACCAGTTTGGATCAGACTAATGCTAAGTTAAATAATGTAGTTTTAGGATTAAAGATTTTAATTATTTTGTTTGTTATTTTTCTAATAGGTGTTGGTTTAATAATTGGTTGGATATCTTATTACGATGTCATAACTAGATTGATTTATGGTTATTAGTTTTAACTGCCTTGTTTTCTTAACTAAAGATTTATAAATTAATTGTTTTTACCATTTGGTATGATTTGCATTGTTGCTTTGGTAGTTTTTGCAGTATTGGCTATTTTTAGTGCAAGATATAGGCCTTTGGCTAAGGAAGCCTTTGATTGTACTTTTAGAAAAATTACTTTTAGGAAATGCAAGACTAATTTAGACCAACGAATAAGAGCAAAGTTAACTGGAAAGTTAATGAGGGTGCCAAGAGTAGCAAGATTTACCTATAAACATTTCCAGATCTTATCTTTTATTTTTACAACTCTTTTTATTTTAAGCATAGTTTTTACAGGAACGGCTGTATACAATTATGCAGTTTATGGAAACTGCAATGGTCCAAATAGCGATGGTTTTTGTATTTTTAATCCTCTGGATTTAGGAGATTGCAATCAAAGCAATTGTACTGCTGAAGATTGTAATTGTGAAAATGTTGGCGAATGCGATTGTCCTGATGGCGGTTGCAAATAAAAATGTATAATGTTGAGAGAATTAGAAAAGATTTTGAAGTTCTTAATAAGAATGTTGTTTATCTGGATTCTGCTTGTATGGCTCTTAAACCTAATCAGTAAGAGAGTTACATCAGAAGTTGAAGAATCCAGGAAGACCATTAAGAAATTTTTGAATGCTAAAAAAGGTGAGTTAATATTTACTAAAAATACTACTGAGAGTATTAATTTGGTTGCTAATTCTTTAGGTTTTCAAAAAGGAGAAATTGTTGTGAGCAGTGATAGAGAACATAATTCTAATTTATTGCCATGGCAAATATTGGAAAAGAAAAAAGGAATTAAAAGAAGAATTGTTGATGAAAAACAAGACCACTCTTTTGATTTAGATGATTTTAATGAAAAGGTTAAGGGTGCCAGACTGGTTTCTGTTGTTCACACTTCTAATTTAGATGGGTATACATTGCCTGTTAAGGATATTATAAAAATAGCCCATGAAAATGATGCTTTGGTTTTGTTAGATGGAGCACAAAGTACACCACATAAAGAAATCAATCTCAAAAAATTAGATGCAGATTTCTTTGCTTTTTCTGGACATAAAATGCTAGGACCTACTGGGGTTGGTGGGTTGTATGGAAAGAAAGAGTTGTTAGAAAAGCTAGAACCTTTTATTGTTGGAGGAGATACTGTTACTGAAACAACATATGATAAACAAGAATTTGCAGATGTTCCTCATAGATTTGAGGCTGGTTTGCAACATTATGCTGGAATAATTGGTTTGGGTGAGGCTGTTAAATATCTAATGAGGTTGGGATTGAAAAATATTGAGAAGCACGAAATTAAATTACAGAGATTTATTGTTGATAATCTGAATAATGAAAAGATTGAAAGGATTGGTTTCAAAGGTGAAACCGGAATATTTAATTTTAATATTAGAAAGATGAGCCCGCACAACGTGGCAATGATATTGGATGAAACAGAGAATATTATGATTAGAAGTGGAGCCCATTGTGTACATAGCTGGTTTAATAAATATAACCTACAAGGCAGCGCAAGGGCTTCCTTATACTTGTATAATAACAAAGAGGACTGTGAGAAGTTTATTAAAGGTGTGAATAATATTATAAAGCTGGGCTAGTTTTGTAAATTAAAAAGAGGTGAATATGAAACTAAGTATTTTGTTTGGTGGTAAGGCTGGTTTGGGCCCCAATATTCTGGGAAGCATTTTAGGCGAGGCATTAGTTAAGCAAGGCTATTATGTTTTTTATTCCAGAGATTATCAATCTTTAATTAGGGGGGGACATAACTTTAATGTTCTAACTTTTTCTGATAAACCTGTTTATAGTAATGAAACTAAAATTGATATTTTGGTCGCTTTGGATGAAAACACAGTAAGAATTCATAAAAAAGATCTGAAAAAACGAGCAGAGATTATTAAAGGAAGTCATGTGAATATGTATTTTGCTGGGGCTTTGTTTAAGGTTCTTGGTTTGGATTTTAAGATTTTGAAAAACAGACTAAAAAGTTTAAGAAATTTTGAAGAAAATCTGAAAAGTGCTAAAAAAGGTTATATTGAAGAAAAGGAGAGGTATGAGATAAAGAGATTAAAAAGAAAAAAATTAACTTTTATGAATGGAACCCAAGGAATAGCACATGGGGCAATTAGGTCTGGTTTAGATGTTTACTATGCTTATCCTATGACTCCTGCAACTCCTTTGTTGGGTATTCTTGCTCAAAAACAAATTGAGCATAATTATTTGGTTTTGGAACCAGAAAATGAAATTGCAGTTATCAATGCAGCGGTTGGTTCTGCGATTACTGGTGCGAAGAGTATGCTGGGAACATCTGGGGGAGGTTTTGATTTAATGACAGAAACGTTGAGTATGTGCGGGATGGTAGGCATACCTTTAGTGATTTATCTAGCTCAGAGACCGGGTCCTGGTACAGGGGTCCCAACTTACACAAGACAAGGTGATTTAAATGATGCGAGACATGCCGGACATGGGGAATTTCCTAGAATTGTTTTGGCTCCGGGAAATCCAATTGAGGCAGCAGAGTTAACTAGCGAGGCTTTTTATTTTTCTCAAAAATATAAAATTCCCTGTATTGTTTTGAGTGATAAACATTTAGCAGAAAGTTTTTACACTTTTACTAGGAAACCTAGGATAAAAAGATCTAATAAATCAACAAAGTTGATAAAGTACACTAGTTATGAGCATTTTAAAAAAGGAGTGTCTACAGAGGATGCAAAGAAAGTAAGGAAAGGAGTTGAAGAAAGATTAAAGAAAAATAAGAAAATTAAAAAAGAGGCTGAAAAATTCAGGATGTTTAAAATTTATGGCAATAAAAAAAGTAAAAATTTAATTATAGGTTGGGGATCAACGAAAGGGGCAATTTTAGATGCAATCAAGGGACTTAACTGTAAATTTTTACAAGTTTTGTATATTGAACCTTTTTCAATTAAGATTAAAAAGCATTTAAAGAGAGCAAAAAATGTAGTGGTTGTTGAGAATAATTCTACTTCACAATTATCAGATGTTATTGCTGAGAAAACTGGTTTTTTAATTAAAAATAAAATTTTGAAATATGATGCAAGGCCGTTTTTTGGTGAAGAATTGAATAAATTAATCAGGAAAAAGTTAAAATGAAAAAATTAGATACAGGAGAAAAATCAACTTGGTGTCCTGGATGTCCCAACTCCCTTATTTTAGAAGGAGTTAAGCAAGCGCTTGCTAAAAGAACCAATGTAGCAATTGTTTCTGGCATTGGATGTCATGCCAAGATTTTTGATTATCTTAATCTGCCTGGTTTGAATAGCATACATGGAAGGGTTTTGCCAACTTGTTTAGGTCTTAAAATAGGAAATCCTAATCTAAATGTTGTTGGTTTTTCAGGTGATGGGGATGCTTACCAAGAAGGAATAAGCCATTTAGTCCATGCAGCGAGGTATAATTCTGATTTTAAGTACCTAGTTCATAATAACCAGGTTTTTGCATTGACTGTTGGTCAGCCTACTGCAACTACTGAGATTGGTTTTAAGGACAAGACAACTATGCCTTTTGGTTCTAAGATTGTGCCATTAAATCCAATAAAATTGATGCTGGCTTGTGGTGCTAGTTTTGTTGCCAGAGTGTTTGCTGATATAAAACAGGTGAGATGGATTCTAAATGAGGCATTTAAGCATAAAGGTTTTGCTTTTGTTGAGATAATACAACCGTGTATTACTTTTCATCCAGACACTGGTTATAAAGAGAAAACATATTCTTTAGAGAAAACCGGACATAATAAGAGAGATTTAAAAGCAGCTTTTAGAAAGGCAGATGAATTTGATTATAATACTGTGAAGAAGATCCCTTTAGGAATATTTTACCAGGAAAAAAGAGAAACTTTTGAAGAGAAATATCCCCAATTGGTTAAATTAAAGAAAAAGGAGATTTCTTGGAGAAACATAAAGAGGTAATATTATTTTAAAGAGCAGTTAATTTTATAAAGCTTTAATCTAGATTTTTCTTTTATGTTTGATGTTATTATTGTTGGTGCCGGACCTGCAGGTTTGAGTGCTTGTCTAGAAGCTAAAAAAAATAATTTGAATTACTTGTGTTTAGAGCAGAATAAAATAGCAAATACAATTAGAAATTACCCCAAAGGCAAAAAGATACAGAAAGATTATATGGGGGTTAGTTTAGAAAAAGAAGGAGAATTATTTTTTGAAGAAGTTAGTAGAGAAGAACTTATTGAGAAATGGGAAAGGATAGTTCATGAGGAAAAATTAAATATTAAAGAAAACGATAATGTGCTGGATATTAAAAAAGAAGATGAAACCTTTAAGGTGATTGCCAATTCTGGCGAATATAAAACAAAAAATGTTATTTTGGCTATTGGAAGGATGTCAAGCCCTAGAAAACTGGAGGTTGTTGGAGAGGATCAAAATAATGTTTTCTATAGATTAGATGATCCTGGAGAATACAGTGATAAAAATATTTTAGTTGTAGGAGGAGGAAATAGTGCTATTGAAGCTGCCTTATTATTAAGTAAAAAGAATAAAGTTACTTTAAGTTATAGGAAATCAGAGCTTTTTAGATTAACTAATGAAAATCAAGAGGGAATAGCTAAAAATGAGAATGTTAATGTTATTTTTGAATCTAATGTAGAAGAGATCAATGGTAAAGAAGTAAGTTTAAATATTAAAGGCGAGATAAAAAAATTAGAATTTGACTATGTTTTTATATTGGTTGGATTTAACTTACCTACAGAGTTCCTGGACAGAATTGGAGTTGAGGTTGGTGAGGGCATAGAAAGCAATATAAAAGGGATATACTTAATAGGTGATATAAAGGAAGTTAAGAATATTACTCATGCTATAAATGATGGAAAAAAAGCAATCGAGGTGCTTAAGAATGGATTATAATAAAGAAGCAATAAAAATGCATAAGGAAAAAAAAGGCAAAATTGAAGTAGTGAGTAAGGTCGAATTAAAAAATAAAGATGATATGTCTATTGCTTATACTCCTGGAGTAGCAGAACCTTGCAGAGAAATCGCTAAAGATAAGAAGAAAGTTTATGATTATACTGCTAAGGGCAATATGGTTGCTGTTGTTAGTGATGGTTCAGCAGTATTGGGCTTGGGAAATATTGGAGCTGAGGCGGCATTGCCTGTTATGGAAGGCAAAGCAATACTGTTTAAGGAATTTGGTAATGTAGATGCATTTCCAATTTGTTTGGATACTCAGGATACAGAAGAGATAATTAAGGCTGTTAAGCAAATTGCGCCTGTTTTTGGTGGTATTAATCTGGAAGATATTTCTGCTCCCAGATGCTTTGAGATTGAGGAGAGACTGAAGAAAGAGTTGGATATTCCTGTTTTTCATGATGATCAACATGGTACTGCAATAGTTGTTTTAGCTGGATTGATAAATGCCTTGAAATTAACCGGTAAGAAAAAAGAAGAGATTAAGGTTGTTGTTTCTGGCGCCGGGGCTGCTGGCATAGCAGTGACTAAGATCTTGCTTAGTTATGGTGTTGAAAATATTGTGTTAACTGACAGCAAGGGGGCCATTTATAGTTGTAGGGATCATTTGAATCTTACTAAGAAGGAAATTTCTTTTGTTACAAACTCTAAATGCGGACATACCGAGTTTCAGAATAGTGAAAAATGTAAGACCTGCATTAGAGGAAGTTTAAAAGATGCATTGAAAGGAAGTGATGTTTTTATTGGACTAAGTGTTGCTGGGATCGTTGATAAGGATATGGTCAAGAGCATGAACAAAGACCCCATTATTTTTGCTATGGCCAATCCTACTCCGGAAATTATGCCTGATGAGGCCAAGGAAGCTGGAGCCAAGATAATAGCCACAGGTAGAAGTGATTTTCCTAATCAGATAAACAATGTTTTGGCTTTCCCTAATATTTTTAGAGGAGCACTAGATGCTGGGGCTAAGGATATAACAGAAGAGATGAAGGTTAAATCTGCAGAGGCTTTAGCTGATTCTGTTGATGATTTAAGTGAGGAAAAGATAATTCCAAATGTGTTTGACAAGGGTTATAGGGAAACAATAATAAAAGCTGTGAAGGATTGTGTTAAAGAAACTTAGATAAAGAAGTTACTGCATTCTTAGGAAAACCATAACAAGGAATATTGTGGCGTTCTAATTTTCTTTTTATTATTTCTGTTTTATTCCCTCCTGTTGCGATTACTATCGTTGGTTTTTTATTGTTTTTTATTATAATGTCTGTTATGTCTTGGGTTAGTGTTGAAGTCTGATACAAGATGATTATAAGGAGAATGTTTATGTTCTTGTCCTTATTCGCTAATTTTATTGCTTTTTCATACCTTTTTGTTGTGGCATCTCCCACCAGGTCTAAGGGATTTCTAATGTTAACTGTTTTCGGCATTGTTTTTTTAAGAGCCATCCTTGTTTGGGGAGACAGTTCTGCCAGTTCTAATTTTGATTTATCTATCTCATCTGATGTAATAATTGAGTAGCCTCCCCCGTTTGTTATTACTAGTATTTTCTTTCCTTTTGGTTTTTTTAATTTAGAAAAAATCTTAGCAATATCAAATAACTCTTCTATTGAGTTGGCTTCTATTATTCTATTTTGTTTAAAGACTGCAGAATAGATTTTTGAATTTCCTGCTAGAGAACCAGTGTGAGATAAAGCAGCTTCAATACCTTTCTTTGTTTTTCCTCCTTTTAGGATTATAATTGGTTTTTTTATTTTATTTATTGTTTTTATGAATTTTTTTCCATTTTGCACTGCTTCTATGTACATGCAGATCACTTTTGTTTTCTTATCTTTGTTTAGGTAGTTTAGTAGATCTGATTCATCTGTGTTTGTTGCATTTCCATAGCTAATGAACTTTGCAAAACCATAATCTTGTTCTGAATAAAGATCTAAAATTGCCGCACCTATTGCACCTGATTGACAGATAAAGGAGATATTTCCCTTTTTTGGCCTTTTTAGTTTGTTTTGAGGGAGAAATAATGTGTCTAGATTGTTTTCTGTATTCAGTATTCCTAAACAGTTTACACCAATGCAGGTTATTTTGTATTTGTTTAGTATTGTTTTAACTTTGGTTTCTAGTTTAATGTTTCCTGTTTCTTTAAACCCGGATGAAATTATTATTATGTTTTTGATCTTTTTTCTTCCACATTCCTCCATTATTTTCGGAACTAATTGTGCTTTTGTTGTTATAACTGCCAGATCTATTTTTTCTTTTACTTTTTTAACTGATGGAAAGGTTTTTTTCCCCAAGATTTCTTTGGTATTGGGATTTATGGGTATTACTCTGAAATCTTTTAGAAGATTCCTAAAGATTACATTGCCTACTTTGTGTGTATGTTGTGAAGCCCCAATAACTGCAATTGTTTTAGGATAGAATAAAGATTTCATATCACCTCTTTATTGATAGTTTCTGGTTATTTATATATTTTGCTCATAAAAAGCTAATTTAGATGCAAAAGCTCTTTAATTTTTGTTTCATCAAAACCAACAACAATCTTTCCATCGATCTCAATTACTGGAACACCCATTTGACCTGATTTTTCCACCATTTCTTTTGCTTTTTCTTGATCTTTTCCTACGTTAACATCTTCAAACTCAATGTTGTGCTCTTTTAAGAAGTCTTTAGCTTTATGGCACCATGGACAGCTATCGGTTGAGTAAACTATTACTTTATGTTTTTCCATTTTAAATCCTCCTTGGGTTTGATAAAAATTTTCTCTTTATATATTTTATTATTAGACTTAATTTTAATATGGATTCTCTATTGTTGTTAGTGTTGTTTCTATTTCTGTTTCATTTCTTATTAATTTAATCTTTGCTTCTTGTCCTGGTTTAACCCATGCTATTATATTTCTTAGATGATTTATGCTTTCTATTTTTATACCATTTATCTCTGTTATTAAATCCCCTAGTTGGATTCCTGCTTTATCTGCTGGACCATCTTTGAGAACTAAAGCCACTAATGCCCCTTTGGCTATATGGCCTTCTCCTCCACTATCGAGGACAAATTGATTCTGACCACTTATTCCCATATAGCCCCTAACGATTCTCCCACTTTCAATAAGTTCATTCATCACTTTCTTAGCTAAGTTACTGGGGATTGAAAATCCCAGTTCCCCTCCAATTAAATCAGAAACAATGAAGGTATTGATCCCCACTAATTCTGCATTTAGATTTAGTAAAGGTCCTCCTGAGTTTCCTGGGTTAATAGAGGCGTCTGTTTGTATGAAATCCCTGTAGTCTGTTGGCCCCTGGTCACGATGTTTTGCAGAAATTATGCCTGAGGTAACAGTAAAATCATATCCATAGGGATGACCAATGGCAATTACTTCTTCACCAATTTTTAGTTTTTCTGAATCTCCGAACTTGATGGTTGGAAGATTTGTGTCGTTTACTTTTATTACTGCAAGATCTACTTTCTCATCTATTCCAACCACTTTTGCTTTCCTTATCCGATTATCTGAAAAAATCGCATGTAATTTTGTAGCGTTTTTTATAAGGTGAGCATTTGTTAAAATAAAACCATTTTCTTTTACTATCACACCGGAACCTGCTTTTCCGTCTGCAGTTATTGATACAACAGATGGGGTTGCTATTCTAGCTACCTCTTCGGGGGTATTTTCTTTTAATGTATTCTTTGTTTGACTGTAAGTTATTAGAAGTCCTATTTGTAGCAAGATTACAATACCCAATAATACAACTATTGTTTTCCTTAAGGTTTTTCTTCTCATCTTAAATTAAAAAAAGAAAAGAAACTAATATCTCTTGAATTTGATTCTTTCTTCGAAATAATCAGAAATTCTTGAGCCGTCTGCGTTTCGTATATCTGTTCTGCTTTTTGTAAAGTATTCATATTCAAATCTGTACCTTTGCCTATAAAATGGTGTGTTGTAGTAGTAGTTTCTATTATGGTAAGATGGGTAGTAGTGCTGTGTGTATGGATAGTATCGATAGTTTGGATCATACTGATAATATTTGTGATATGCTGGATAATCTGATGTGTACCTGCCATTTGGCCCTGTTGGAGCATAGTAATATGCTGAAGCAAAACTAGATATCACAAATATGCTCAAGATTAAGCACATAATCAATTTTTTCATTTAGCTCCTCCCTCACCTCTCGCATTTTTAGATGCATTCTCTTTTAAAAATCTTTTGATTAGGGATCCTATCAGGATTATGGCTAGAGATAGCAAAAAGGCTTGAATTAGGAAGAGAATAGCAAATTTGTGAAAGAAGCTCAATGGGTATATATCAAGCAATAGTGAGCCTTTGGGAAGAAGCCATAAGTTGTTTCTGAAGAGGATATAATGCATGCTGATAAATATTGGCTTAAAAAAAGCTACAATAAGAATTAATAAGCCAACTATTACAAATAAAGAGAGTTTCCCCGCTTTCAGTACTGTTTTTTGAATATTTGGTTTAATATTAAATAACAATAGACCGTAAATAGTCAGTAAAAAATAAAAGATTAAAGATATTTTATTTATTATTGATTTTACATCTTTTAGATGTAATTTTTCTCTTTCTGAGAAATTATCATTAAGTTGTGCTTTGTTTTTTAAATAGTCTATTACATTTTTTGCATCAGGACTTTTGGAAGAATAATTAATTTCAAAAAGAGTTAGTTTAAATGATAGTAAAAGAATTATAAAAGGAGTTAGGATGATGAGTAATTTATTCTTCATTTAAATTACATTCAGATATTGCAGAAAGCCTATTTAAAGACTGTTCCCCTACATATTTTTGTCCATTTATTATCCATGTTGGATAGCCATTGATACTGGCTTCTTCGCATTTTTCAGGTTGTGCGTTCTTTCCTCTTGGATCACATTCAATGTAGCCCCCTAATGAATCAAATATTTTAAATGAACTCTTAAACATTTCTTTCTGGTTTTTACAATGAGGACACCAATATGCACCATACAACTTTGCATCTTTTTCTATTAGACAGGTTACAAAGTTGTCATAATCTTTGTTGTTGGTTGTTAAGCCTGTCATCTTAAACGGAATGAATATACCTATTATCAGAACAACTGCTACAATTAAGACAATCCATGTTTTTTTCATAGGTTTTTTAGATTATGGGTAATATAAATACCTTTCTATTTAGGGATAACATAATTTTATAAAGAGAAAAACTGAATATTACGGCATGTTTTATCATAACATCAGTCCTGTTTTATTTCATATTTTTGGTCTAGAGGTTAGGTATTATGGCTTATTTTATTTGTTAGGATTTGTAATAGCTTATTTTTTTATGAAGTTTTTGGCTAAAGAAAGAAAATTAGACTTAAAAAAAGAAGAAATACTTGATTTTCTTTTTTATATTTTGATAGGCGGAATAATTGGAGCTAGGATTGGCTATGTTCTTTCACATCTGTCGAGTTATGTTGAAAATCCGCTGTCTGCTTTGTATATTTGGCAGGGGGGATTGGCTTTTCATGGTGGTTTGATAGGAGCACTAATTGTTGCTTTGTTCTTTTGCAAGAAAAAGAAAATCAGCTTTTATAAGTTAGCGGACATTACAGTGATTCCCTTTTCGTTAGGCATTGTTTTGGTTAGGTTGGCTAATTTTACTAATGGCGAACTTTATGGCAGGATAACTGATGTTGCATGGGCGGTTAAGTTTAAAGGTGTTGAAGGTTTTCGGCATCCTTCACAAATATATGCTTCTATTAAAGGTTTGGCCATATTTCTTATTTTGTTTTTAACAAGAAATAAAAAACATAAAGATGGTTATATTTTTTGGCTATTTATCACCTTATATGGTTTATTTAGATTTTTTGTCGAATTTTATAGGGAACAAATCTACCTGTTTTTGGGAATATCTTTTACGCAAATTTTAAGTATTATTATGTTTTTAGTAGGGATATACTTTGTTTTTAAAAAGAGGTAAATAATGAAAGAGAGCATTAGAAGAGACATTTTGCATGTATTGCAGGATAGTTTGAAAGCAATACAGGAAAAAGATGCCCTGAAATTAAGAGAGGTTAGTGATCATGTTATACATGATTGTACTGTTTCTCAGGAAAGCGAGGTTGTTTCTGTTGCAGTAATTATTTATTCTTTATCTAAAATTTTTGACAAATGGCAGCATAGAGATGATAAAAAGTGGAAAAAATTCAAGATAAGGGTTGTTAATGACCTAAATAAAGCATTGCAGTTTCTTAAAGAAGGGAATGTCACCAAGTATAAAACTATTTTACAGGGATTTTTTAAAGCCATTGGAGATATTGATAATAAACTGGGCTTGTATATAAGCAAGGTTATAAGTCAAGCAAAAATTAAGAAAGGTTCGAGAGTTTATGAACATGGTTTGTCTGTTTCAAGGGCAGCTGAGATATTAGATATTTCTATTTGGGAATTGATGAGTTATTTAGGCAATACTAAAATTGTTGACCAAGATCCGGTATTAACTAAGAAAGTTAAAGAAAGATTGATTTTTACAAGGGGGTTATTCACATGAGGGCCATGGTTTTTGATTCAAGTTCAATAATAACTTTGGCTACGAATAATTTATTATGGACCTTAAAACATTTGAAAGAGAAGTTTCAAGGCAATTTTTACATTACAGAAGGGGTTAAAGAAGAGGTAATTGACCGTCCTCTAAAAACAAGAAAGTTTAAACTAGAAGCCATGCAAATTTTAGCTTTGGTTTCTGAAGGTATTGTAGAAATCTATAGCAATAAAAGGGTTCAGGAAAGGGCAGCTTATTTTTCTAATTTAGCCAATAATATTTTTGAAGCACATGGGAATTTTATTAAGATTGTTCAAAAAGGAGAAATGGAAAGTTTGGCTTTGGTTGAATATTTGAGTGCAAACGCTTTTGTAATTGATGAAAGAACCACCAGGGTATTAATAGAAGAACCCACGAGGTTAGCAAAACTTTTTTCCCATAAGTTGCATACTCCTATCAAGGTCAATAAAAATGGTTTAAGAGCATTTAAAGAATTAGTGAATGTTAATGTGATTAGGAGTGTGGAGCTGATGACCATTGCATATGAAATGGGACTTTTGAATAAATATCTTAATGAGAAAGAAAAAGAAATTGCTAATATTGATTTGAATAAGACTTTGTTAGAGGGTTTACTTTGGGGATTAAGATTAAAAGGTTGTGCGATTTCTACTAATGAGATAAATGAAATTATGAGATTGAAGGGTTTTAGTGGGCGAGGGTAAGATTTATATATTCTAGCTTAAATCTTTTTCTTTGCGGGGGCGTAGTTTAACTTGGCTAGAGCACGCGGCTCCAGACCGCGAAATGGGGGTTCAAATCCCTCCGTCCCCATATCACTTCTAATGATGATAAGATTAGAATAAATGGATTCTGATGTTGGTTTTAATTCTTTTATAATATATTTTTTACCATCCAAAAGTTTATATATGCTTCTTAACTGTTGGATAATAAATATTTTAGGGGGGAATTATGATGAAAAAGATCTTATTTGCTTTAATTGCTTTGGTTGTTTTAAATATAGCCCTTGCCCAAGATTATGTTCTAGATAAGGTAGAAATTGATGGAGCAACTGTTCTAGAAGATGGTTTGGTTGTGGGGAGCGGAGCAGTTTTTCTTGAAAGAGGGAGTACAGCAGATATAGAGGTTTTTGTTAAAAGTTTAGATGGTGTTGATTTTGAGGCTATAAAGGATGTTAAAGTTAAAGCTTGGATTGGTGGATATGAGTATGGAGATGTAGAAGAAACAAGCGAAATCTTTGACATTAATGCACCAAATGTAGTTTATAAGAAAACTTTAAGATTGGATATTCCAAATGACCTTGATGTAGATGAAGGGGACTATACACTATTTGTTAAGGTTTTTGATAGAACCGATAGTGTAGAAGAAAGCTTTGATGTTTTTCTTGAAGAAAAAAGACATCTTTTGAAGATACAAGATGTTATTCTAAGGCCAACAAATGTTGTGGATGCAGGAGCACCTCTTTTTGTTGTTGTGAGAGTGGAAAATCTAGGTGATAAAAAAGAAGAGGATATTAGAGTAAGCGTTAGTATCCCAGAACTAGGTCTTAGCACAAGGGACTACATAGATGAATTGGCTGCACATGAAATAGACAATGAGGATGAAGAAGATTCTGAATCAAGTAATGAGATTTTCCTAAGAATACCAAAAGATACTGCAAGTGGTTTATACACATTAAAGGTTGATGTTGAATACGATAGAGGACATAAAACAGTAAGTAAACAAGAAACCATTAATGTTCTAGGTAAGGAAAAAGAAGAAGTTAAAAAACCAGCAGAAGCAATGGTCGTTGTTGATAGTTCTAGCCAGAGCGTTAGAGGCGGAGAGGAAGCATTGTATAGACTTACCTTAATGAATACTGGCGAAGAAGCAGAACTGTATTCTCTAGAAGTTAGTGGAGAGAAATTATTTGCAAGTTCAAGAGTCGATCCTGGATTTGTATTAATCAAAGGAGGAGAAAGTGCTTCTTTTGATGTTATAGTCAGGGCGAACGAGAATGCAGACGGCATTAAGAACTTTGTTGTTAAGGTTAAGGCTGGAGAAACTATTATTAAGGAACTACCACTTAGCTTAGAAGTGACTGGAAGATCTTATGATTTAGGTACTGTTTTGGTTGCAGGTTTTATTGTGTTGATTGTGGTTTTGATTATTTTAGGAGTAGTACTTTTGGCAACCAAGAGTAGACCTGAAGAACCTGGATCAGAAGGACAAAGCTATTACTAATTTCTTTTTTTCTTTTTCATAATTCTTTTAAAGATTTAACGATTAACTAATTTATGCATAAATTCCCCAAACTAAAGAACAAAACCATCCTAGCTCCAATGAGCGGTGTAACTGATATAGCTTTTAGGGTTCTGGCTAAAAAATATGGAGCTGGTTTAACATATACTGAGTTTGTGAGCGGTGCTGCCTTGGTAAGAAATTCTAAGAAAACTTTTGATATGCTCGTGGTTGATCCAACAGAAAAGCCTGTTGCTGTGCAGTTGTTTGGAAGTAATGCCAAAGAAGTTGTTGAAGCAGCAAAATTAGTCGAGAACAAATTTGATGTTATTGATATTAATTGTGGATGCCCTGTGTATAAAGTAATTAAAAAAGGTGCGGGAAGTGCTTTACTAAAAAAACCAGAGAAGATTTCAGAGTTGGTTAGCAAGTTGGTTAATGTAGTAAATAAGCCTATTACCGTAAAGATTAGGTCTGGTATTGATAAAAACCACATTAATGCTGTTGAAGTGGCTAGGCTAGTTGAGGATAGTGGTGCTAGTGCTATAACAATACATGGCAGAACTCAAAAACAGAGATATGGTGGAAAGGCAGATTGGGAAATAATAAAAAAAGTTAAAGAAAGTGTTAATATCCCTGTTATTGGAAATGGGGATGTAGATTCTCCTGAAGTGTTTAAGAAGAGATTGGAAGAAAGTAAGGTTGATTACATTATGATTGGGAGAGCAGCTATGGGCAATCCCTATATTTTTAAACAGATTAATGATTTCCTGCATAAAGGAAAATACAAAGAAGAAGATAAAATTGAATTGTTTTTTGAATATTTGGAATTAGCTAAGAAATACAAAATAAAATATAACCTTATTAAGGCTCATACTATTCAGTTAACCAAGAGTCTTCGTGGTAGCAGAAAATTAAGGAGCGAATTAGTTATGGCTGATTCTGTTAAAGAGGCTTTGAAAATAATAAATAAACACCCTTTGGGTTATAATTAAATCTTTAGGCTAACAACTTTAGAAATTTCGTTTTGCATTGATACTCCATAAATTTGATCTGCTTCTGTAATTACTGCATCATTATGAGAAATAACAATGTATTGTGAGTTATTTGCATATTTCTGAATTAGCTTAGATACGATCTCAGAATTCTTCTTGTCCAGTGCTGCATCAACCTCATCAAAGAAATAAAAAGATGATGGAGAATATTCTTGTATGGAAAAGATAAAGGCCAGGGCCGCCATTGTTTTTTCTCCTCCAGATAGGGATCTTATATCCAGGAATTTATTACCAACTATCCTAACTTTAATATCCAAGCCTGCATCAAAAATTGTTTCTGGTTCTTCTAATTCCAGGTGTGCTGTTCCTTTTGTTGAGAGTTCTTGGAAGATTCTTTTGAAATTATTATTTATTTCATTATAGGTTTTCATGAATAGGTCTTTCTTTTTACTGTCGATTTCTTGCATCATATCAAGAACATCATTTTTCTCTAGTTTTAGTTTTTCTACTTTGTCTACTATTTTTTGGTATTCTTTTTCAATATCTTTATAGACCTCTAATGCTTTTAGATTAACATTGCCTAATCTATTCAGAGAAGCTTCTGCATTTCTTATTCTATACTTTAATTCCTCTAAACTTAATCCCTTTTTCAGCTTAACATCAATAAAATCTTCAAATTCTTTATTTAATCCTTCTAATTCTGCTGTTATTTTTGCTTTTTCTAGAGACAGATTATTTTTTCTATATTCTAAACCCTTTATTTTTTCCTCTTCTCTGACTATCTTTGTTTCTTTTTTGTTTATTTCTTCATTAAGCTTGTTTCTTTTTGAGAACATATTCTTAAAATTCGAATAGAATTTCTTTTCTGTTGTTTGATTTTGTTTTAGCTTAATCGTTTGTTCTTGTATTAGCCCTTTAAGTTCTTTGAGTTGTTGTATAAAGGTTTGTTTTTCTTTTTCTTGATCTTCTATGATTTTATTTATTCTTTCTTCTTCTTTTTTATAGATATTATTGATTTGCATATCTATATTCTTGATATTTGTTCTTATTTCAGTTAGTTTATTACTAATTCTTTCTTTTTCTTGTTCTATTTTATCTAGATTGCCAGGTTTATCTCTTTGGAATTTTTCTTTGATATTCTCTTTTGATGACTTTAGGCTGTCTAATTTAGTTAGCGATGATTTTAGTTCTGAAGTTATTTTTGAAAGTTCCTTATTTGTTTGAGAAAGTTCTTTTTCAATATTTGCTGATTTACTTTTTAATTCTTTTATGTTCTTAAAATCTCCAATTTTTTCAAATTTGATAATTTCCCCTTCTAGCTCGGATTTTTTCTGCTTTAATTCATGCATAATGTTCTCGTTTTCTAATCTTCTTTTTTCAAGTATATCAATAGATTCTTTTATTTTACTAACTTCTTCTTTTAATTTATTTAAATTGGAAGATATTTCTTTTTGTTTGAATCCTACTCCTGGTTTTCTATGGCCCCCCATCATTGCTCCGCTAGTTTCTAACAAAGTTCCATCCAAGGTTACCATTCTCGCTTTGCCAATACCTACTTTTCTTGCTGTTTCTAGATTTTCCAGCACCAATGTTGAACCAAATACATAACTGAAAATATTTTTGAATTTATGATCAAAATCAATTAAATCTA
>JAFCDT010000040.1 GCA_017609525.1 Candidatus Woesearchaeota archaeon
ATTTAGGACATATATTCATTTAGAATCTCTTCTTCTATAAAATGCAATTTTCCAGGAACAATAATACACTGTGGTTTTAATTTAAACTTCTTCTTAACCACATCTTTAGCCTTCCCAACCACAATCTCCCTTCTATCACTTCCTAAACCAGCACAACCAACAACCAACCTTTTCTTATCCAACCCCTGTTTTAACAAATACTTAAGACCTTCATTAACAGTCATATACTTCCCATCTTTCAAATCCAACAAAAACAAAGTATGTAAATCTTTATTCTTCTTTAATACATTATAAGGTTCCTTAACATTTTTATTATCAAAAGGAATAGAACTAATCTTGCCAAAATTGTATAACATCAATCCAGTCTCGCCAACAGCAGTTAATACAGAACTTCCATGAATCACCTTGGCTCCATCCAGAATAAAACTAGAATGTGTTGTAGCTCCCAAAACATCTCCAATAACTAACAATCCAACATTCTTCTTTTTAGCCTCTTTGACTAAAAAATCACTCTCAACCTCATTTCTTTTCAACTCTTTAATCTTATTGCCAAATATCTTCTCTAATTCTTTTAAGCTACTACCGTAATAACTAGTATATCCTTCAAAATATAAGACATCACATTTCTTGCCAGCCTCTATGGCCCTTAAACTTATATCTTTCTTATCATATAATCCTAAACTTATTAGGTATAACATCTATCAACCTCCATAACAAAGCACCAGCCACAAAACTATAGTATAATTCACTTTTATAAATATTGGCTATTAAAAAGCCAATCAAAAACAATACCAAAGAGACAATTAAGAACCTTCTATTATATTTCTTTAAAGCAGAATAACTAAGACCAAACAAGAACACAAAATAGCTAACAAAATCAAAACTAACCATTCCCAGATAAAAATAACTTTGTCTAATAAAATAACCAACAACAGTGCCCAAAGCTAAAATATAAAGATTAAAGTTAAAGTAAACTAAAACAGCAATTAAAACTAAAACAAAGAGTTTATGCAACCATTTAAAATATTTTTTGCCATCTTTAATCTCTTCTTTTGTATATTTAGCAATAAACCAGCCAACAATCAACCCAAAAAAAGCAATCAAAGCAACAATAAAATTAATCATAAAATATTACCAAATTAGAAGTTTAAAAAAGTTTCTGAGCAATCTGTTATTATAAAAAAATAACAACACCTAATCACAACCTTTTTATATAACTAATCCCAACCTAACAGATATTATATTAATAAAAAATAAAGGGGGTGAGAAATCGTGGTTCTAATTGGTGCAGAAAATCTATTGAATCCATTAATCAACCTATGGAATGGCTTTGTCAACATTCTACCCGGATTAGTTGCAGCAATCATAATTTTGATAATAGGTTACCTTATTGCCTTTATCATCGGCCATGCAATTAAGCTTGTACTACAGAAACTAGGACTTGACAAAAGGCTAGCAAAAGCCAAAGTGTCAAAAGCAATCGGTTATACACATATGTCTTCTGTAATTGGAGAGATAGTAAAGTGGTATATCTTTGTTATCTTCATTCAAGCAGCAGTTGATGTATTAAGCCTTGGTACACTATCTACAATTCTTAACGAATTTGCAATGTGGTTGCCTAATGTGATTGCGGCCGTTATCGTGGTGCTATTTGGATTGATCTTTGCACACTATGTATCAATAAAGATAGAGGAACACTCCAAAGTTAAAGGAATTAAGACATTATCAAAAGGGTTGAAGGCAGTAATAATCTTCATCATAGCAGTAATAGCCTTAGAACAAATTGGAGTAGATGTATCCATTCTTAAGAACGGATTCCTTCTATTGATTGCAGGTGTTGCATTAGCTATTGGTTTAGCATTTGGATTGGGTGCAAAGAAACATGCTGGAGAAGCTATGAAAAAGCTAAAAGGGATTTTATAATTTTTCTTCTTTCTTTTATTTATTTTTTTAAAAAAGTTTAAAAGTAACTAGATTGTTGATTATGCCGCAAAGCTCGCAAAATACTTTAATATTTCAGATTTTACAATAGGAGTTACATTAGTTGCTATTGGAACATCATTACCAGAACTAAGTTCTTCAATAGTTGCTTCATTATTCAAAAGTTCTGGATTAGTTTTAGGAACAATAATAGGAAGCAATATTGCTAATATAGGTTTAATCATAGGAATAACCGCAATGGTTACAGTATTGAACATCAAAAAAGAGATATGGTACAAAGATGGATTATTGCTGCTACTCTTTACATTAATCTTTGGGGCCTTTGCCATTGATGGAAAAATTACTCTAGTTGAAGGGGTAATCTGTTTGATATTATTCACATTTTATCTAATTAAGGTTTTAAAATCTAAAAGATTTAAAAGAAAGAAATTTCCAATAAATAACCACAAGAAAAAAGAAAAAAAGCTGATCATTTGGATTGCGATTATAATCCTAAGTATTGGTGCACTGGCATTTTCAGCAAGATATGTCATTGGATCTGCATCACAACTAGCCAAAATTTGGGGTGTACCAGAAACAATAATTGCTACACTCATGTTAGCAGTAGGCACTTCATTGCCAGAACTTATAGTTAGTCTATCAGCAATGAAGAAAAGGATGGGAGATTTATTGATAGGGAATATAATTGGAAGCAATATATCTAATCTATTTCTGGTTGGAGGAGTTTCAGCGATTATTTCTCCTTTAATACTCTCTCCACTATCTTTTTTCCTTTTAATACCTGCAATGATCCTATTAACAATAATTTTTATTGGATTAATCAGAACAAATTGGTTATTAAAGATGTTTGATGGTTTAATATTATTTATACTATATCTTACTTTTGTAATTGCCTTGTTCTTTTTCATATAAAATATATTATTAAACATGTTCTTTCCTAACTAAATAACTTTAAATTACTCAAAAATCAAATAAGATTTAAAGGGGTGATATAATGAAAAAAATAATTTCAATTCTTCTTATCTTGTTGTTGTTTTCAGTTTCCACAGTTGGAAAGGTAGCAAAAGCAGAATTGAGGTTGATCGCGGATCCAAAAGAGGATACCTCAATAGAAAAACTACAAGAAGAAATAAAAAACACAGATTGTGAAATAAACAAAAAACTCTCAGACACAATTTCTATAACATGCAAAAATAAAAAAGATATTAAAAAATTAAAAAACTTCAGAGAAGAAAAAAAGTATATGTTAATCAAGGACGTTCCCATCCAAGACAAAAAGGCAAAGGTTAAGGATATATGGGATAATGAGTTTATCAAAGCAACAGAAGTTTGGGAATTGGGCATAACAGGAAAGAACAGAACAATTGCATTACTGGACACAGGAATAGATTATAACCATATAGAATTAAAATCAAGCTATTTATATGGTTATGATTTCGTTAACGACGATGATGACCCAATGGATGATTATGGTCATGGCACCCACATTGCAGGAATAATCACCTCTGATGGAATTAATGATGAATTCTCAAAAGGGATTGCTCCAGACGCAAACATAATTATGGCTAAGGTTTGTGATCAAGACGGTACTTGTTGGGAATCTGATATTCTAGCAGGATTAGAATGGGCATCTAAACAAAAACCAGATGCGATTAGTTTAAGTTTCGGAACCATGGAGACCTGGGTTTCAAAAAACTGTATTAAGGAGCCTTTAGCAAGAGCAGTTAATAAAGTAGCAAGAAAAATTCCAGTAGTTGTTGCAGCAGGAAACTTTCCTTTTGGAGTTTCAAGTCCTGCATGTGCATCAAATGTAATAGCAGTAGGATCCTCATCCTATGATACATTAATGGATTTCTCAGCCAGAGGCTACCCAATGAGAAACCACGGTGTTATTGCTCCGGGCGAGGATGTTTATTCAACATTTCCAGGAAATAATTATGGCTTTATGTCTGGTACTTCTGTTAGTGCTCCATACGTAGCTGGACTTATAGCATTAGCAAAAGAAAAGAATAATCGGTTGTCTGGAACAAGAATAAAAAGAACCATTTTTAGGTCAGCTAACAAAGAGCTAAGTCCAACATATTCTGAAAGATCAGAATGGGAAATTGGCTACGGGCAAATTGATGCATTGAAAACAATAGAAAATATAAGAAAATCAAGAAGAAGATAATTAAATTTGTCTCGGTATCCACCCATTGTCTTTAAAGACTAGGCTGTATTTTTTAGGATTCCCTCCTGATTTTGGAGGATTCTTTCCTTCCTTAACATAATGGACTCTAACATTTATAATTCCGCCGTTTCGTCCATCTACATCTGTATTAATAGCATAAATGGTGGTTTTTTCTAAAACAGAATCATTTTCAAAATCTTCTTTAATAATCTTAATAATCCTTTCTAAACCTTCCAAAAGATCTAATCCTACAAGTTCCATAGTTAATTAAAAGGTACGAAAAAAATTTAAAACTTATCCTTGGGATTCATTACTCTCTATTTTAGTTTCTTCTTCATATAACTCGCTGTATTCTTTCTGAAATTCTTCCTCTGTAATAACCCCTTTCTTCACTAATAGATTTATCAATGCCTCAACCTTATCGTCAGCATCCTCTGCTATGTCTTCAACATTAAGTTCCTCTTCTTGAGGTTCCTCATTATTTGGGTTCTCTTCAATCATCATAATCCCTCCATTAAGTTTTAACTAAACCATATATAAGAAATATATAAAGTTATTTACGCCCGAGCCAGGATTTGAACCTGGATATCCTTTCGGAAACGAGGGTTCGAGCCTCGCGCTCTACCTGATTAAGCGACTCGGGCAATTGTTGATGGAGCTCTTCTACCGACACAAGGTCCATCCTCAACTATAAAACCAGCATCCTTTAAATTTTTTCTTACTAATCTAGCGCAAGAATAAGTAGCCAATAAAGCTTCTTTTTTCATCCTTTTTTTAATCTCTTTAAAGAAATCCTTGGTCCATAATTCAGGATTCTTCTTAGGAGAAAAAGGATCAAGAAAAACAGCATCAAATTTTTCATTTAATTCTTTAATAGTCTCTCTTGCATCTCCAATCAAAATCTTGATTTCATAATTTTTGTCTTTATACTCTAAATTCTTCGCACATTTTTTAACCTTATCGTAACTTTCTTTAAACCAGTCAGGAACCATTACATCTTGGATTTCATCTAATAATTGTTTATTTTTTTCCAAAGAAATAATCTCCAGATTCTTAGCTTTAAATAAAGCCATCCCAACATTATATCCCAGACCAAAACCTATATCCAATATTTTCATTCTATCTTTAATCTTACAAGGTTCAATAAACTTTCTTAGGGCCTCATCTAAAGCCCCAGAAACAGAATGATATGTTTCATCATATATCTTAGAATAAAAAGTATATGAATTATCCTTGGTTTTAACTAATTTCATAAAAAGAGAGTAAAAAGAAGATTAATAAAATTTACTTTAGAGATTGATTGTTAAATCCATTTCCGGTTTCAGCCGAGTACCTATAAGATCTGGCATTTGTATGCTAAACTGCTCTAAATCCAAAGTTTTTCTTCTAAAATTTTCTTCCTCACCAAACACTATTAAAGCATCTCCACAGGTTTGTTCTTTTTTTGGTACAATTAAACCATCTTTAACGACCCACGGAGAAACATCTGGATTGCCCAGCCATCTTTCTCTATCACCAATATCACTTAATCCACAAAAATCTATGAACTTGGCTCTTGGGTCTTCCGTAGCCCATATTGCTGCTAGTATAAATTCAAAATTACCTATTAGTTGGCCTTTGAGATTTCTTACAGTTTCTACAAAGTATTGATTTGCTGAATCAACAGTGCCATACACTTGAAAACCAGCTTGATGTAAATAAGCTCTCAAGGATAAGCTTCCATCTTTAAAAAAATCCGGATAATTTAATCTTGCTTTGAAACCCATTTTAACTTACTCCAAATATAAGGCAGTTAGTTTATTTTTCTTTATAAGCTTTTTTATTTGTAACCACTTAAAAGAAACAGATAAAATAAAAACGCCGAGGCTGGGATTTGAACCCAGATGCCCCGAAGGGCCTGGATTAGCAGTTTCACCTAAAATCACAAATAATGTAATCTTAACCAGTGCAATACCAGGTTATGCGACCTCGGCAGAAATGTCCTGGTAAAACCCCTTATTTAACCAGAAAAAGTATTTTTTTAAATGTTTCGGATTATTAGATTCAATCTCATTAAACCACTTAATAACCTTTTCTTTTCCTGCTAAACGAATGGAAAAACAATTATCTCCACTCTTCCAAATAGTGGACTCAAAGCCAATAGTTTTAAGTAAATCTTTAAGAGAAGATATCAATGCAAAAGAGGCAGAAGAAATTTGTATTTTGGGGTAAGTTTTCTTCTTACCGCCATTAATCCTATCAAAACTTATACAACCATCTGTGTCAAATAATCCTCGAATAAATGCTTGTTTAATTCTTTTATTCGCATTATTAATATAATTTGGAACTGAAACAGTATAGGTTTTCGTGCCTGGTTTGAAGCCATAATTCAATAAAAAATTAGTTATTTCTTTTCTAGAAGTTTGTATACCCCATACTCCATTTTTACCATCATTACGAAATTTTGATTTAACTTCAAGTTTAAATAATCTTTTCATCAAAAATTCTATATGTTTTGTATAGTAA
>JAFCDT010000009.1 GCA_017609525.1 Candidatus Woesearchaeota archaeon
TATAAGGAAGATGAAAAAGATTCTTATAAAAATGCCTATTTGGCTTATTTTGAATCGGTTCTTTGGAATTTCCCAGAAAGCAGAAGCAATGTTGAAGATACTAATATTAAACTTATCTACTTGTTTGAATGTAGTGATAATATAAATGAAAAGATTTACCTGTCTATCTTAAGTGATGAGGGGAAAACTAAAAGTTTTAATGAACTACTTTTGGGGGCAGCAAGTAGTGGTCGAGAGAAACTAAATGAAATTAGAAATACTTGTCAAGAAGAGGATGCATCTTTTGGGAGGGGATTATTTAGGTGTGCCTATATTGGGGAGCACCATTGTGGATCTTGCTCATCCATCACAAAGGATAGCACCTGCGATGTATATACACCAAAAGGATTTTGGGAAGATGCTGCAAAATTTTTAGAATCTGCAACGAGTGTTGTGATAGCATCGTTGGATGCTATTGGGCAGACAGTACTTTATGGGAAAGTTGATTCGATAGAAATTTCCCAATTTTATAAATTATTTAAACCTTCAAGGGATGGTCCGTTTATTTTTACAGATCAAACCAAGATTTATAGGACCAAGCTTCCAAACACTTATCCAGAATGGGAAGGGGAGATGTGCAAAGAAGACCCTTGTGGAATTACATCAAGAAAATCATGTAAGTGGGATTCTACTGGAAATGGGAAGTGCAGCTAATTTAAAATGAAACTTAAATTAAAAACAATGGTTATAGATTTTGTAGCTTTATTCTTAGCTTTTTTATTTTTAATCCTAGCTAGAACTAAAATGCAAAGCTACATGGATAAAATACAAGAATTTTATCCACAAATTGAAGCTTTAAGCCAAGGCACTCCCAGCATCTTTCAGTTAAATACCTTGGTAGGTAATGTTTCTCCTGTGATGAATAAATACATGGTTTTTCTTTATTTAACTCCTACTGTTTTATTTTTATTATTCATACTAAGCCAAGGGATTAACTGGCAATTGAATTTTAATAAAAAAATAGATAAAAGATACTTGTTTGATTTTTTTCTTGTTAGCTTACCTTTTTTATTAGTTATTGGTTTTTTTGGAATAAACTTTTTTTCAAGATTATCTAATGTTTTACAAGGATTGCTGAATGGTTATATGCTTGTTGATTATCTGGCTATTACTTATTTTATTCTGATTTTAGTTATTGGTTATTTTTATGTTATGGCCATAGCAAGCTTGAAGAAAGTAGAGGATGCAAAGGAAGGATTAATAATAGGATTAAAAAGATTTTATCCTTTGTTTTTTATTTATTTACCTTTTGTGATAGTTAGTTTGGGTTTATTTTTTGTTGTTTTTTTGAATTTTGTTTTTGTTATTTCTGAAAGTTATGATTTTAGCAAATTTTTAGTAAGTTTTATAGTTGTCATTCTTTTATTGTTTATTATTGATAAATATAGAAAGTACTTTTCTGGTTTATTTTTTTCTAAGAAGTAAGAATACACTTGTTGCTACTAATACTACTCCAAAAGCCATTGATAAAGATGTAGTTGCAGGATTGGTTAGGTTGAGGACTGTTAGTCCTGTTACTGTTGGAGATTCAGGTGCCAGGATAAAGAAAACTCCTGCCAATGCTAAGATTGCTGCTGCCATATCGTGCACGAATCCTTCAAGATTCTCTCCCCTCTTTTTAGCCCTTGCTTTTTCTCTTTTATGAGGAAAGATCATAAGTTTATTATAGCCAAGACCTTTTATTAGACCATCTAGATTTTCTTTTATGTATTCAACTTCTTTTTTTGTTGGTTTACCCTCCTTAAGCTGGGAATATAATTTCTTTAATTTATTTACTTTTGTTTCTATTTTGCCACTAACCCTCATGTGAGTATGGGAGAGGTCCTCTATTATTTCTTCTACGACATTACCATACCTTGTAAGAGCTTTACTGGATTTTAGAACATAGCGGTTAGTATTTTTGTCTTTTTTAAAATCAAGCATGTAATAAAAAATATTTTTGATTTTATAAATATTTTGTTTTATTATAAAGTAAGAAAGTGCGGGAGACAGGATTCGAACCTGCGTAGGCACTAAGCCAACGGGTGTCTTACTTGTGGTCCTAAGCTTGGACTTCTAATGAATTTTGTAATTCATTGAGAATCCGTCCCGTTTGACCACTCCGGCACTCCCGCATATTTTTGAGAAAGGATTTCTCAAAATATAATCCAAAATACTCCTTTTTATACTTTTTGTAAACCCATTGGTCTTTTCTAACTTCTATTTTTAGGTCTTTCAAAAGATCATATACTCCATCTCTAAATTTTTGACTTGAACTTGATAAACCATAATATTTCCACCTTCTTTTACCTCCTTCTGCACAGAATACCCCCAGTAAGAACGCTTTTTTAATTGAATCTTTGCTGTTTTTTATTAGATAGGGAACATAAACTATATCGCTTTTCTTTCCAATTGGAATTCCAAGCTGATTGAGTAGATGATATATCATGGAATTATAAATATAAAAGTAATATCTTAATTGCCTATTTTCTCTTTTGTCTAGTCTTTTATGTACTCCTATTTTTATCTCAAATATGTTTTGAATAATGTTTTTTGTAGCTATTATTGTTTTTAAGTTCGTCATTTCGAGGGCAATCCTTTTTTTACTTTTAGTGAGATGACCATCACCTAAAATGATGCCCGTTAAGAAGGCTAACCCTTCGTTTATTTGTAATGGTATTTTTGTTATTTGAGAGGGGCCAGTTCTTGCTTTTAGTTTTAAATAATCTGATGTTTGTTCTAATACAATATATTTTTTATAACCTATTTGATTTAACACCCCATTTTTAGAGTTTTATAGAATTTATTAACCTTTCGCTGCCCGCTCCATTTATTTAAAAAATCTTCTGTTTATAGAAAGATATAAAAATATTTGGGAGGAATAAAAATTAAGGAAGTTGAGGCCTCTAGGTTTCTGAGGGGTTTTAAAAAATGGACAAAGGTTATTTGGTGGGAGATGTTGGAGGAACAAATACTAGGCTGAGAATTGTTTCTTTTGATGGAAGTGTTTCTTTGGATTCTAAATATCTAACTAAGGAGTTAGATAGTTTACAGGTTGCAATTCTTGATATCTTAAATCAATCAGGAAATATTGAAGTTGTTTCAGCATGTTTGGGTGTTGCTGGTCCTGTTGAAGAGGGAAAATATTGTGATTCCCATCTTTTGCCGTGGGAGATAGATACTGAAGAAATATTAAGAAACCTAAGGGATCATAATTTTAATTTGGAAAACTTACTTCTTATAAATGATTTTGAAGCTTTAGGCTGGGGAGTTAGTTATTTAGTTAGAAGAGAATCAGATGAAGATAAAGAACCTCCTTCAAAGATTGTGAAAAGATTGAATGATGTTAAGGAAGTAAGTGGGGGAAAAAAATGTTTAATTGGGGCTGGCACTGGTTTAGGTTTTTGTGAATTAGAATATCATGCAGATAGAGGAATTTATGTCCCTTCTCCTTCTGAGGGAGGGCATATTACTTTACCAACTAATTTTTCTAATGAGGAGGTGGAGATGGTTAAGTTTATACAATCTAAAAAGCAGGGAAAGGTTTGTTATAAAGATGTTTTGTCTGGTGAGGGATTGGAGACGATTTATTGCTGGTTAAGCAATACTCAACTACCTGCTGATAGGATTGTTCAAAGAGAGAACGATCATTCTAAAAAAGCTTGCGATATCTTTTCCAGGTTTTATGGAAGATTTGCAAGTGATGCAGCATTAATGGCTTTAGCTACAGGGGGAGTATATATTGCTGGAGGAATTGCAATAAAAAATCCTTTTTTGGTTGAGAGTGAAATTTTTAAAAAAGAATTTAATGATTCTTGTGATCATATGAGAAAAACTATTGATGGAATTCTCCTATCTTTGATTACAGATGAAAGAGCAGCATTAGAGGGAGCATTGTTTTATTTAAAGCTGCAAAATGAATAAAGAAATTGGTTTTGTTGGATTGGGAAGGATGGGAAGTAAGATGGTTTCTGCACTGTTGACGAAATCTTATCATGTAGTTGGTTATGATATTTGTAAGGAAACAAGAAGAAAACAAGAAGGTAGTTATCCTTCATTAAAGATTGTTGATTCTTTAAGGAGTTTGGCTGAGGAATTAAGTTCTCCTAGAAAAATATGGCTCATGATACCAAATGATTCAGTGGATGAGGTATTAAATAAGTTGATCTTGTATTTGGGCAGAAAAGATCTGATTATTGACGGGGGAAACTCCTATTTTGTTGATTCCAAAAGAAGATATGAATTGTTAAAAAAGAAAGATATTGATTTTTTAGATGTTGGGACTAGCGGGGGACTAGAGGGGGTTTTAAGAGAATGTCCTGTTTTTATGATTGGCGGTGATCAATCTGTTTTTAATAGTGTTAAAGATTTGTTTGATGATCTTACTCAACCTGGACGATATCGATTTGTTGGTGAATCAGGATCAGGGCATTTTGTTAAAGGAGTACATAATGCCATTGAGTATGGTATGATGCAGGCTATTGCCGAAGGTATTGCATTATTGATTAAAGAAGGATATAATGCTGAAGAAATTGCTGCGTTGTGGAATAATGGTTCTATTATAGAATCAAAATTGCTAGGACATTTAGAAGAAGGTATGGGGAAAGGACGTAATGAAATTATTGGCAAAGTTGGAGGAGGAAGTATGGGGCAATGGATATTAGATTATGCAAGGGGCATTGGTGAAAATATGCCTGCATTAGAAGCAGCTTTAAGAGCTAGAGAATTAAGCCAGAAGGAACAAACTGAATCTTCTAAACTTGTTAGTCTTTTGAGAAGAGAATTTGGTGGGCATGATGAGAATAATTGATATTTCTTGGCCGATAGATAATGGAAATGCAAACTATCCTGGAAACCCTCCTGTTGAGATAAAAAGATATGCTGATTTAGATTGTTGCAGTTCAAGAAATTCCTGGATTAGTCTTGGAAGTCATACAGGGACACATGTTGATGCTCAGTCACATGTTTTTATTAAAGGAGAACCTGTTGATCAAATTCCTCTGGAAAGATTTTATGGAATGTGCCAGGTTGTAGATTTAACCAATGTTAAAAGAGAAATTGATCAAAAAGACTTAGAAACTAAAATATTTGATGAAAAAATTTTATTGATAAAAACAAGAAATTCTTCTTTTGGGCATAAAACTTTTAGAGAAGATTTTATTTATTTGAATGAAAGTGCTGCTAGCTATATAATTGATAGAGGAATTAAGACATTAGGTTTTGATTATTTGAGTGTAAAGAAAAAAGGAGGAAATCAGAAAGTACATGAAATTTTATTAAAAAAAGTGGCAGTTATAGAAGGTTTGAATTTAAAAGATGTTGAAGAAGGAAAGTATCTTTTTTCTGGTTTTCCTCTGAATATTATTGGGTGTGATGGTGCTCCATTAAGGGCTGTGTTAATAGAAGGATAGTTTATTTCTTTTGCCATGAATATTTTCTTAATTTAGAAGAATTTCCAAACCCACAACTAGCACATTTCTTTTTCCTAATATGATAAGTTGCTTTACCACAACGTCTGCATCTGATAAAATTCTTTTTACCAGATTTTTTTCCCATAGAAGGAGTGCCTTTTGTCATCTTTACTCAGCTTGACTTATTAGTACTATGGTATCACCACGGATGAAAGCTGTGCCTACTTTTCTTTTTAGTTGTCCATCAGCGTATTCTTCTGCATCATCTAACACTGTGTTAATGTGTATGTCAAATGCTTTTAGTTTTCCAATAAATTGCTTTTGGTTTTTAAGTTCAACAATTACTCTCTTGCCGCGTGCTTGATTCAATGCATCTAATGGTCTTTCAGATTCCATAGATTTGAAGTTCTCAAAAGACTATTTAAAGGTTTCTATGCTGGAGGTGCTTAATATCATTTTACTATTATAAAAAGATTTATAAATAGATATTTTTTGCATAAAGATATGGCAGTTATACACAAAAGACCTAAGAGAAAGGTTTCTGGAGGAAGGTATATTTCTTTTAGAAAGAAAAGAATCTTCGAGATGGGAAGTTTGCCCACCTTAACTAAATTAAAAGAGAAAAAGTCCAAGATAGTTAGAACAAAAGGGGGTAATACTAAGTATAGACTACTGGGTGAAAATATGGTGAATGTTTATGATCCCAAAACCAAGAAAAGTTCTAAGGTTAAGATTAAAAATATCTTGGAGAATCCTGCTAATAGACATTTTGTTAGAAGGGGAATTATGACTAAAGGTACTGTCATTGATACTGAAAGGGGCAAAGCAAGAATAACCAATAGCCCTGGACAAGAGAATGTTATTAATGCAGTTTTGATTTGATTTCTTGTAGTTTTTTTCTCTAAAAAACGAAAAGTTTAAATATAAGTTCTTAGATAGAATATATAAAGCTTACCATAATTATTCAAAAGTGGTAGCTAAATTGGGGGGTCAAGATGGCCAATTATATAAAAAAATGCCCTGAATGTGGCGGCATAAATCTAATTCTAAATAAAGAGAAAGGTGAGGTTATTTGTAAAGACTGTGGACTCGTTATTGAAGAAAAGATGATTGATTTTGGCCAGGAATGGAGAGAGTTTGATCATGACCAGGCTGATAAAATGAGAAGAACCGGGGCTCCTATGACATATACTAAGTTTGATAGGGGACTTGGGACCGATATTGGTCAGAAAGGAGATATTTATAGATTAGATGGCAAAGGAAGAAACAAGTATTTTAGATTAAGAAAATGGCAATATAGAGTAAGTACTGCTATTGAAAGAAACTTGAAACTAGCATTGGCTGAATTAAGAAGAGTTTCCAGTTATTTGAAATTACCTAAATCTGTTGAAGAAGAATCTGCCAGGATCTATACTATGGCTGTTCAGCGTGGCCTAGTACGTGGAAGATCTATGGAAAGTGTTGTTGCAGGTGCGCTATATGCTGCTTGCAGAAGACATGAAGTTCCTAGAACACTAGATGAATTAAGTGAAGCCAGTGGTATTGATAAGAAAGAGATTGGAAGAACCTATAGATTTGTTACAAGGGAATTAGGAATAAGAATTTTACCAAGTAATCCAGTAGATTATATACCTAGATTTGCTTCAGCATTGAAGTTAAGTCCTGATACTCAGAGCAAAGCTGTTGAAATTTTGGAACAAGCACAAAATTCTGAGTTAACTTCTGGAAGAGGACCTACTGGAATTGCTGCAGCAAGTTTATATGTTGCTGCTTTGATTAACAATGAAAAGAAAACGCAGAGAGAAGTGGCAGATATTGCAGGTGTTACTGAAGTAACAATCAGGAATAGATACAAAGAATTACTTAAGAAACTGAATCTAAAGGATAAAATTAAGAAGAAGGAAGTAGCTGCATAGAGAAAGTTTTTTATATTAACTTTCTTTTTTTATTTTTATGTTTAACTTGTTTTTTAAGACTTGGAAAAATTTAAAGTTAATTCTTTTTGTTCCAGACTTAATGCTGATCATTCTTAATGTTTTTTTGGGTAATTTATTTTTGCTTTACACTAATGTCGGAGGTTTAATCAATAAACTCTCCAGCCTACCTGCAAAGGTTGAGGCTTTACCGATAGTTGAGCACTTTATTGGTGCTAATTTTGTTAGTTTGGTTTTATTTGTCTTCTTTTTTACTGTAATTAATTTTGTTATAGGCTCTGGATTGTTGAGTATTAAATATGGATTAATGAGGGACACAGTGAATAAGAAAAAGCCAATGTTTTTTGAGTATAGCAGGGAATATTTTTGGAAAATTGTAAAATTAAAGATTTTGGTGTTTTTGCTTATGATCTTAGTTATTTTGGTTTTTGGTGCTTTGGCTACGTTGTTTTATCTCCTGTTTATGGAAAAGATTGCATTTATTTTATTGACTCTTTTATTGATTTTAGTTTTGCTAATATTAAAACTGGCTTTGCTTTTTAGATTTCCTGCTTTGTTTTTGAAAGACAAAAGTGCTTTTATGGCTGTGAGAAATAGTTTTCTTTTTCTTAAGAATAGATTTTTTATTGTTGTGCTGTCCCTTTTAATGATTTTTATTGTTGGTTTTGTTTTTTCTTTAGGATATATTGGCATTAGTACATCGTTTAATTATCTTACAAACCTTGATTATAGGTATTTTGTCTGGTTTTTTATTTTATGGCAAGTAATGGGTATAGCTATTAATCTAATAAATAATGTTTGGTCTGATTTGTTTCTTTTTTATGTCTTTAAGGAGAAACAGTAAGGAAATCTTTTGCAGCTTTTGTGTTTTTGAAAATAGTTTTTGCCTCTTTTACTAGTTGGTTTGTAGATTTATATCTTTGGCTGAAATGAGTCAAGATTAATTTTTCCACTTTTGCTTTTTTAGCTATCTGAGCTGCTTGCTTGCTGGTTAGATGTTTATATTGTTCTGTTTTTTCCTTTAGCTCTTCTGCATGCGTTGATTCACAGATTAATATGTTGGAATTTTTTGCCAGTTTTACTGCGTTCTGACAAAAACTAGTATCTGTAATGATTGTTATTTTTTTTCCAGGGATTATGGTTGTTGCTTTGCTTGCTAAAATTTTTTTATTTTTCCACGTTATGTTTTTTCCTTGCTGGAGACCTTTTAGAATTGGATGTTTTTTTAAATTAAATTTTTGGAGATATTTTAAATTTATCCTTCTTTTATCTTTTTCAATTAATGAGTAACCGAGACAAGATATTCCATGATTTAAATTAACAGCCTCTAGTGTAAAGTCTTTATTTTCAAAGAATTTTTCTTTTGTTATTTCTTTTATATTGTATTTTATGTCTATGCTTTGTTTTGGGAAGAAATTGATCAGGTTAGTGATTGTTCTTTTTATTCCTCTTGGGCCATATATTTCCAGTGTTTTTGAATATTGTGATGATGAAAGTGACAGGAGAAGAGGGTGTAAGCCAAAAAGATGATCTCCGTGGTGATGAGTTATTAAAATTTTTGTTATTTTTGTTGGTGAGATGTCTGCTATCTTAAGTTGTCTTTGAGTTCCTTCTGCGCAATCCACTAGAATATTCTCGTTTTTGTAACTAATTAAAACTGTAAAAGGATTCCTTTCTTTTGTAGGTGTCATGGCACCTGTGCCAAGAAATGTTATTTTCATGTTTGTTATTATGGGAAAGTTTTTTAAATAGTTTATGCTTTTTAATAATTATGTTAAAGATTATATTTTCTAGAGAGTTTTTGTATGGCGATAAGAAAGAAGGAAATGAATTGTATACTAAGAGCAGATTTGGAGAGTTAAAAGAGGAAAAGATTCAATATTCTTTGGTTGAAGGGTTGTATCTGTTAGAGAAGAAGAAAGCCAAAATTGTAGATGGAAAGGGCAAGGTTATTAAAAAAGATGATTATATTAAGAAAGCCAGAAGAATTCAAAAGAATTTTTGGATTAGATACTGTGTTTTTAGAGATTTAAGAAGCCGAGGGTATATTGTTAAGACTGCCTTGAAGTTTGGTGCTGATTATAGAGTTTATGACAGAGGTGTTAAACCCGGAGAGGATCACGCAAAATGGATTGTTTTTCCTGTTCATGAATCAGATGTTTTGACTTGGTATGATTTTTCTGCTAAAAATAGGGTTGCCCATAGCACTAGGAAGAATTTATTGTTGGCCATAGTGGATGAAGAGAATGATGTGACCTATTATGAAGTTGCTTGGATTAAACCTTGATTTTATCACATAAATGTTTTTATATTTCTTTTATTAAGTAAGAGCTATGAAGGAATTGAAAGAAGGTGTTTTACAATATGTTAAGGCAAATGGGCCTGTTTTGCCTGTTGAAGTAGCCAGATATGTTAAGAATGAGGTGATGCTTACTTCTGCTATCCTGGCTGAGCTGGTTTCTGAAAAAATAGTGAATATTAGTAAGGCAAAGATTGGAGGGAGCCCTGTTTATTATGTCCCTGGGCAAGAAATCAGACTGTCTAGACTGTACGAATATTTAGGAGAAAAACCAAAAAGAGCCTATAGTTTGTTAAGGGAAAAAAGGGTATTAAGAGATAAAATTTTAGAACCCTGGCAGAGGGTCGCTTTGAGAGAATTACAAGATTTTGCCAAGAGAATAGATGTTAAGATTGGCGATGGTACTGAAATATTCTGGAAGTGGTATCTGACTTCTGATGAAGATGCTAAAAGAGAGATAGTAAGAATTGTTAAGGGAGACAGTGTTCCTATTCAACCTAAAAAAGAACCTGTTGAAGAAAAGAAAGAAATAGTTAAGGAAGAGATAAAATCCGTTGAGCCTGTTAAAAAAGAGAAACCAAAGGTTAAAGAATTTATTTTAGGACAAAAAGCTAAAAGTTATTTTGAGCAGAATAATTTAAACATTATAAGTGCGGATGTTATTAAGAAAAACAAGGAAGTTAATTACATTGCAGAGGTTAATTCTGATTTGGGTAAATTAATCTTCTTTGTTAAATTACTAGATAAGAAAAAAGTTAATGAAGGAGATTTAAGTTTAGCTATTTCTAAGGCTAAAGGAAAACCTGTATTGTTTTTGAGTTCAGGTGAGTTGACTAAAAAGGCACAGAAATATTTTGAGGATAATCTGAAAGGAAGATTTATTTTTAAGAGTTTATAGTAGCACATAAATCTTTAAATATTTCAGTTCCTCTATGAAAAATATGAGGGAAGACAAAAGATTAGAATCAGGTTTAGAAAATGTGCCTGTGATTGGAATTGTTGTTAGATTGTATAAAAAATTTAATGATTGGTTCATTCGTTCTCTTGGAGGAGATTCTTCTCGCCCTGGGAATGTTATTGCAAATTCTTATGTATGTGGAATAGATGATGTTAGGGATGGTATCAGCCCGAGAAATATTATAGTAAATTCTTCCCTTCCTCCTGAAGAAGAGTCTTTAAGAGAGGAAGGTCACAAATCCTTACATGATTATAAGACCCCTTAGAGAATCACTTTAACAATAAGTTTATAAATGTAATAATTCATTTCTTTTTATAAAATGGTAAGTACTACTTTATGGATTGTGATTGGTGTAGCGGCTATATTGGTTTTGTGGATTATCTTTGCATTTAATAGCTTGGTTAGATTAAGAAACAGAATAGAAAATGCATGGAGCCAGATTGATGTTCAATTAAAGAAAAGATTTGATTTAGTGCCTAATTTAGTTAAGACTGTTAAGGCTTATATGAAGCATGAAAGGGAAACTTTTGAAGAGATAACCAAAGCAAGATCTATTATGACTAAAGCTGGAGAAGGAGATGTTAAGAAAAAAGCACAAGCAAACAATATGTTGACTGATGCTTTGAAAACTATTTTTGCGGTTGCTGAAAACTATCCAAAGTTAAGGGCCAGTGAAAACTTTCAGATGTTGCAGGAAGAATTATCAGGAATAGAAAACAAAATTGCATATGCTAGACAGTTTTACAATGACCAGGTGTTGAAGTTAGATAATGCTACTGATGTATTTCCAACGAGCATTATTGCTAAGCTTTTTAATATAGGCAAGAAAGATTACTTTGAAGCTGGAAAAGAAGAAAAAAAATCAGTTGAAGTTAAGTTTTAAAAATGTACGAACAAATAGCTTCTAATAAAAGAAAGACCTATCTTTTGTTTATTGCATTCTTTTTATTAGTTGGACTTATGGGTTATGTCTTTGGATTTTTCTTTTGGGGTAATTGGATTCCTGGATTTACTATTGCATGGATTATTGCTATTGTCTTTAGTTTGTTTAGCTATTACAGTGGACATAAGATGGTTTTAGCTATGACAAAAGCTAAAGAAGCTAGAAAACCAAAATATGCTTATTTAATTAATACTGTTGAAGGATTAAGTATTGCTGCTGGTTTGCCCAAGCCTAAAGTTTATGTTATTGAAAGTGATGCTTTGAATGCCTTTGCTTCTGGCAGAGATCCTAAAAACAGCATTGTTTGTGTAACTACTGGTTTAATTGAGAGATTAAATAGGCAGGAATTGGAAGGAGTATTGGCTCATGAATTAAGCCATATTAAAAATTATGATATCAGAACAATGATGCTGGCTGCTACTTTGGTTGGTGTTGTGGCTTTTATGAGCGATATAATGATAAGAAGTTTGTGGTTTGGTGGGGGAAGGAGGGACAACAATGGAGGAAATGCAATATTCATGGTTATTGGGATTGTTTTGGCTATTTTGGCTCCTATTGCTGCTTACTTGATAAAAATGGCTGTATCTAGGAAGAGAGAGTATCTAGCTGATGCTTCTGGAGCAATGTTAACCAGATATCCGAAGGGATTAGCAGACGCTTTAAGAAAAATTAGTAAAGATCCCCATATTTTGAAAAGTGCTAGCAATGCTACTGCCCATTTGTTTATTAGCAATCCTTTTGGGAAGAGAAAAATAATGTTTAGTAATTTGTTTAGTACTCATCCTCCTCTTGAGGCCCGCATCAAAAAGCTGGAAGCGATGTAAACTTTTAAATATTTTTACATAATTCTATAGTTGTTTAGTGAAAGAAAAAAAGGAGTAATTAAATGCGATCTAATGACAGTTTGGTTGAATTGACGCACAAGGAATCTATTAAACCAGTTATAGAAGAAGGAACTGGTAGTGAAGCAAAATCCTGGCGATATGCTTACAAAGGAGAATCTCCTTGGCTGTGGGGTGCACCGTGCCCGTGGTTAGTTCCTTCAATTATCATAACCTCACCACTTTGGTTATCTTTTTTTGCCATAAGAGCTACGGCAAATTTTTTAGTGAAAACCTATTATAAAATTCAAGGAGTGATCCCTGAGAGAATAGAAGGGAGTGGATTTATTTTCTATAAGAAAACATCTGAATTATCCCTGCCCTTTCCTTCAGCTAATGAAACACCTGGGAGTTATAAGCCCCTATAGAAACATTTAAATAAGCAAAAAATCTTATTTTTTTTATGGGTTGGAAAGAATTTTTAAAACCTGATGGGGAGAAGCTTTTTTTATTTGCTATCCTTTTTGTATTTTCTGTTTTAGTTGTTTCTTTTAATATACCTGTTTTTACAGGCGAAGGAACCCAGGTTGATATGTTAAGATTGCGTGAGGAAGGATATTACTTTGGTCCGCCTTCTTTTGCAACTGTTTTAGTTGTAACTTTTGCAATTGCACCTACCATTATTGTTATTACTTATTTGATGGCTTGCATGATTGCTCATCCTAAAAAGGCCGTAAAACCTAAAACAATTAAAAAAAAGAAGATTAAAAAGAGGAAATAAAACTCTTTCATGATGCCCTCTTATCTGTTTATTCTTGGTAGGGACTATAAATTGTCCCTTTTGGAAATAGTTGCATATCTTAAGGCTAGAAAAATAAAGCATAGATTAAGAGAATATTCAGAAAAAGTTGCAGTCTTTTCTTTAGATAACCTGGATATGAAAAAATTAATAAAAAACTTAGGGGGTTGCCTTAAAATTGCCAAGGTTATTGATCCTGATAGTATCCTCTTTACTAAAAACAAAGTAAGGTATGCAATCAGCGATTATGGAAGTAATTTTAATTCTTTAAAAAAATTGAAAGATGTATTTAAGAGAGAAAAAGTAAAAGGAATACTTAAGAAAGCTGCCAGAAAGAAACAAATGATGCCCAGTGAATCAATTAAATTTATGAAAAAAGGCACTGAGTTTGTTTTGTTTAAAGATTATTTAGCAAGGGTGGTCGCTGTTTTTGATCCTAAGGAACATGAGGGAAGAGATAGAAAACCAAAATATGATTTTAAGAAGGTTATATCTATTAGATTGGCTAAGATATTAATCAATCTAAGCCAGATAAACAAGGGGCTGTTGTTAGATCCTTTTTGTGGATATGGGACTGTTTTGCAAGAAGCTTTGTTGATGAATTCAAATGTTATTGGAGTTGATATTGACAGAGATGTTATTAGAGATGCTGAGACTAACTTGAGGTGGTTAAAGAGAAAATACGGATTTAAGGGGCATTATAAATTAATCAGGGGAGATAGTACAAAACTAAGATTTTTAGTTAAGAATGTAGATAGTGTAGCAACAGAACCTTATCTGGGGCCGTTTTGGAAGCAACTACCAAGCAAAGAAAGAGCCAAGGAAGTTATGGATGGATTGGAAGAATTATATTTTGAATTTTTGAAAGAGCTGAGGATTGTTTTGAAAAAAGAGGGGAAGGTGGCCATTATTGTTCCTAAAATAAGGACTAAAAATGGAGTGGTTGGAATGAATTTTAAAAGAATTCTAGCTAAGACCGGATTTAAGGTTGATAATTTCTTTAATAAGATTAGTTTTCCTGTTTTATATGCAAATACTAATGATAGGATTGAGAGAGAAATATATGTTTTGAGGCAATAATCTTTTTATTCTTAGATATTAATTCCTTATATATGAAGCCTTGGTATAGATCTTATGGGTGGAGAAAAAATCCTTTTTTAATTAAACCTGATTTTCATGTTGTTGGTTTGGATAAAGAAAAACATGACTTAGTAAGTTTTGTAGAAAGTGGTGTTGTGTGTTTTTTAACTGGAGAACATGGTGTTGGTAAGACCAGTTTATTGAAATGGTTGGAAAGAAATATCAAAAAACATGTTCCTGTTTATATTGATTGTGAGACTATTTCTGGATTTTTTGAGTTGGGAGCGTATTTGAAAACCCATAAAAAATTATGGAAGGATTTGTTTAGAAGATTTCCCAAGAATGTTGTTGTGTTATTGGATGAGGCTCAAGCCAGTGAATCAGAATTAAAAAATACATTAAAGGCTTATTGGGATTCTGATTACATTAAGTCGATTGTTATTGTCCAGGTTGATGGTTTGGGTAATTTCTCTAAAGCCTTACAGAAAAGAATTGGTAAGAGAATTATTAAGTTAAATAAAATGCCGAAAAAAACTGTCCATGAGATGATTAGTTTGAGAGTTGGAAAGAAAAATCCCTTTACTGATGAAGCCATAGATTATATTACTAGAGTATCTAAAAATGTCCCAAGAACAATATTAGAGAACTGTGAAAGGGTTTGTATTACTTTATCCAAGAGAGGAAGGAAAAAGAAGCATATTACGATGGAAGATGTGAAGGGTGTTTTAAAAACAAAGAGATCTAAGAAAAAGAGTAAACTTTAAATACTTCTTCTTTAGGTTTTAGCATATGGGAAGGATAAAAACTAAGTTAATCAAAAGATCTGCGCATAAGCTAATGGAAGAGCGCGGAGATAGGTTTTCAAAGGATTTTGCCCGAAATAAGGTTGTTTTAGCTGAAAACGCAGAGATAGGCTCAAAGAAGCTAAGGAATGTAACAGCGGGCTATTTAGTTAGATTAGTTAAGAGAAAGGAAGCAGATGTAACTGCTCAATAGGTTTCTTGATTTTCAAGGCTATAAAACGAAAAAAATATAAATTTTGTATTGTTGTCATGATATATTAATTAAGGGGTTATTAAATAAAAACACAGACTTAAGGCAGTTTGTCTTAGGTAACAGCAAAATTTGTTGACGGAGGGATAGAAAATGGCAGAAGAAGAACAAACAGGTAAAGAACAACAAGAAAACAAGAATGACCACATAGTTTTTATCGGGCCAAAACCTTTCATGAACTATGTGACTGGCGTGGTCATGCAATTTACTACACAAAATGCAAAGGAAGTTGTTGTTAAGGCAAGAGGAAAGTTTATTAGCAGAGCAGTAGATGTCGCAGAAGTTGCAGCTAAACGATTTTTGGAAAATGGCGTAAAGGTAAAAGACATTAAGATTGACTCTGAAGAATTTGAGAATAAAGAGGGAAAACACATTAGAGTAAGTAGCATTGAAATAACCTTGGTAAAGAAATAAGCTTTTCTTTACTTTTTTTCTTTTTAACTTTTTAAAATGTTTCTTAAACCGAAAGCTTTATATATTATAGTATCTACTCAATAGTAGTAAAATAAGGAGGGATTTTATGATGGAAAGACCAATTGTTGTATTAACTAAAAAAACAGGAGATATTTATGTTTCTAAACCAGATGGAGAACCAGTAGTTGAACCCAAGAAGGTTAGTGAACTTGAGCATTTTATGAGGGTTGCATTATGTGGATCTTTAGGACAAAAACTTGATCCAGAAAATATCAACATAGTACACAGGTTGAAAGGGGAACCTGGTCCAATTATATATGAAGAACCAGTAAGAGAAGAATCCTCACTTATTAAGGCGGCTCAAGCTTACTTTGAAATTGCTCCTGCTTAATTTTTGAATAAATTTCTTTTTTTCTTTTTAAAAAACTTTATATATATCGTTATAAATTATTTTTTTGTAAAGAGGTGAAATTTAATTGCTAGAAGCGAATTTGGTGTTTGATTTAAGTGTGATAATTATTGTCGCTACTTTTTTTGCTTATTTGGCTAGAATCCTGAAACAACCTTTGATTCCTGCTTATATAATTGCTGGGTTAGTTTTGGGCCCTATTGGATTAGGGGTTGTGCGGGATTTAGGTTTAATTAAAGCTTTATCTGAGATAGGTATTGCATTTTTGTTATTTATTGTTGGTTTAGAAATTGATTTTAAAAAATTAAGATCTGTTAGTTTTGTTAGTTTGATTGGAGGTACTTTACAGGTTATTTTGACTTTTCTTTTTGGTTATATTATATCTTTATTTTTAGGTTTGAGTGAAACTGTTAGTATTTACGCAGGATTGGTTGTTGCATTTAGCAGCACAATGGTCGTAGTTAAGTTATTAGGTGATAAGGGAGAGATAGGAACATTACATGGAAGGATTATTCTTGGTATATTATTAATGCAGGACATCCTTGTGTTTTTTGCCTTGGCTATGATGAACAGTCTGACTGAAGTTAATTATATTTTTGTTGGGTTTAGTTTATTGAAATTGTTTTCATTATTCTTTATCGCCTTTATTGCAAGCAGATATCTCCTGCCGGGATTGTTTAGGTTTGCTGCCAAGTCTAATGAACTATTGTTTTTATTATCCATCACTATGTGTTTCTTGTTTGCTATTTTTGCCTATTTTTTAGGCTTTTCGATTGCCATAGGTGCATTTATTGCAGGTGTTGGTGTTGCAAACTTGCCTTACAGCTTTGATATTATTGGCAAGGTGGTTAGCTTAAAAGATTTTTTTGCTACAATATTTTTTGTTTCATTAGGTATGCAGCTTGTTTTTATTAGTGCTGATATGCTTAAACTTTTAGGCATATTTCTTTTGATTGTTGTTATTTTTAAGCCCTTGTTGTTGTTGATACTTTCAAGTTTATTTGGTTATGAAAAAAGAACCAGCTTCTTAACTGCTGTTAGTTTAGGCCAGGTTAGTGAGTTTTCCTTAATCTTAGTTGGAACAGGATTTTATACCTTAAAACACGTATCTCAGGAGTTCTTTTCTTTAGTTGTTTTTATGACAATTATTACTATAACAATAACATCTTATTTGTTTAAACATGAGGCAGCTATTTATCGTATTTTGGCAGGGCCTTTGGAAATTTTTAGACACCTTGCTCTTTACCATAGGAAGATGGGTTATACTGCTAGGGAAAGCAAGGACAGGGTTGTATTATTTGGATGCCATAGGATGGGCAGCATTTTCTTAAAGACATTCAGCAAAGCAGGGAAAAATACTTTGGTTATTGATCATGACCCGGATGTTATTGATCACTTAATTAAGGAAAAGGTTAATTGTATGTATGGTGATATGGATAACTCAGAGGTTTTGAGAAGAATAGTTTGGAAAAACACTGAGTTGGTTGTTTCTGCTGTTCAGAAGTTTAAAAGCAGTGTTTATTTAGTGGAGTATGTTAAGAGTGTTAATCCTAAGACAAGCGTTTTTGTTACTGCTAAAACTGTTGGAGAAGCATTGGACTTGTATGAGCTTGGAGCTGATTATGTGATCCTTCCTCATATTTCTGCTGGTGAATTAATTGCTAGCTTGCTAAAGAAGGTTATTAAAAGCAAGAAGGATCTGGTTAGGTTTAGAAATGACCACATTAAACATCTTCTTAGTTTAGGGGAATTGCATTATTAAATGCCTCCGGTGGGAATCGAACCCACAACCTCATCCTCATGAGAGATGCGCTCAACCATTAAGCTACGGAGGCTTGAGATTTCTAGAAAAATTAGGTTATAAAAGGTTTTTGATTATGGACCTGGCGCGATTTGAAGTTTTATAAATGGACCCTGCGGGAATCGAACCCGCTACTCCCACCAAATTGGGAATTTATGATTCTTGCCAAGGTGGTACTCTACCAATGAGCTAAGGGCCCATATTAAAATTAGAATTAGAGATATTTTTATAGTTAACTATTTAATCAACTTTCCTGCTTTTTCAAATTTTATTTCGTTGTTTAATAGTTTAATTAAAGTTTCTTTAAGAGTTTTTATTTCTACTCTTATTTGTTTTTCTGTATCTCTGTCTCTTAGGGTCACTGTATTGTCTTCTAGAGATTCAAAATCAATTGTTACTGCAAAAGGAGTTCCTGATTCAGAACTTCTTAGATACCTCTTACCTATTGAGCCAGAGATGTCAAAGTCAATGATAAATTCTTTTTCCAAGTCATCTTTTATTTTATTTGCTAAGCTAACCAGTTTTGGTTTTTTTAGCAAAGGAAAAATTGAAACATCTATTGGGGCCATGTGGTAAGGTAATTTAAACATTGTTTTCCCTTGCTCTATTGCTTTTTTATTATAGAAAATATCCAATAATGAAAAAACCGGCCTGTCTGTCCCAAAAGCAATTTCCAAAATATGAGGGACAAATTTTTCTCCGGACTCTCTTCTTGCGATTAGTTCTATTTTTGAATGCTTTGCGTGTTGTTTTAGATCATAGTCTGTCCTGTCATGAACTCCACAAACTTCTGTCCAGCCAAAAGAGTTAAGATTTATTTCTACATCCCAAGCATCATCTGCGTAAAATGCCTTTTCTTTTGGCAAGTGCTGCCTTAACCTGATTCTTTTTTCAGGTATTCCCATAGAAATAAATTGCTCATAGGCGAGCCAAACACACCAGGCATATGCTTTTGATTTTATGTCTTTGTTTTTTACTGCTTGATTCAGTTTTATTATTTTTAGTTTTTGATTTTTTTCTTGCTGTTTGGCTGTCCATAGGGGAAGTTTTACTTCTTTAATTAATTCATATTTTTCAAATTTATTTTTTTCTTTTTTATCTATGAATATTTGACCTTCTGCTTGTGTGAATTCTCTTAACCTAATAACATGCTGTCTTGGAGATATTTCATTTCTGTATGCTTTTCCAATTTGAAAAACTCCAAAAGGTAATTTTCCCCTAAAGAAATCATGGAATCTTTTGTATGGCAAATAGGTGGTTGTTGCTGTTTCTGGTCTTAATGAAGTTTCCTTTCCTGCCACCAGAGTTTTCATCATTAGGCTTTGTGTTTTAATTTCTTCTTTTAGTTTCCCTTTGCATGATGGGCATTTTGTTTTTTTAACATATTCAAGAAGTTCTTTATTTGATAACACTTCTGCATTTACCTTGTATTTTTCTTCTATTAGCTTGTCTATTCTGAATTTTGCATTACATTTACTACATTCTACTAACTTGTCTTCAAAACTTCCCAAATGCCCTGAAGCTTTCCATACCTTGTCTGGCAATATTGTTGGAACTTCCAGTTCCCATAGACCATTACTTTGAAAAATTCTTCTTACTGATTCTTCTACTTTGTTTTTTAGTAGTTTTCCTAGTGGGCCATAGGAATAAAATCCTGCTAATCCACCATAAATTTCTGGCTCTGGTCCCCAGATTAACCCTTTATTTTGGATAAATGATATTAAGTCTTTTAAAAATTCTTTTTTCATCTTTTATTTTGGAATGTCTCTTAGGTTTATAACATTTTTTATTTCTATTCTGGGACAGGCAGTGTTAACCCAGATATCAATATCTGGAAAATTTTCAAGTTCTTGTTCATTGATGTTATCTGCTAGAAAAATAAATGATTCTTTTTTTAGTTTTTTTTGCAAGTTTTTTGCTTGTTTTAGATTGAGTTGTCCTGGTTTTGTTGAAACAATGATTCCTATTTTTTTAGCAATGTAGAATTTTGCCAGTTTTCCTTTTAGTTTTTTTCTATAATCGGTTATTTCTTTTTGGTCTAGCTTGTAAAATTTATTTGTTATGGGGTTTGCTATATAAACTGGTTTTTTTGTTTGCAATGCTATCTCTATTGGATGAAATTTGCCTGTTCCAATGTACAGATATGAGTCTAAATTTTGTTTTTTTGGTATGTAACAGCCCAGCATCTGGCCTAAAAAAACACCATTTTTGAGCTTTGATTTTTTGACTTGGTGTAGATGTTGAATTGTTGTTAAAATGCCGAATTTGCCTTTAATTTTGACTTTTTTGAGTACTTCTAGGCTAGTTTTAGACTCTGCTGGAATATGCAGGATTTTCATATTATTCTGTTAAAAGAAAGATTTATAAATCCTTTACACTACTAATTAGTAATTAAAATGAAAGAGATTAATGAAAGGTTGATTAGGCTGAGGAATTTATCAACAAAGCTTGAACCAGAAGACCGCGATAGTGCTAATATCGAGATTAGTGAACTAAGTAGATTATATCAAACTGTTTTTGGGTTATTAACTGTAGATCCTTTAACAGGGGCACAAAATTTTGGGTTATTAACTGTAGATCCTTTAACAGGGGCACAAAATAGAAGGGCTTTTGATGAGTATGTTGCTGCACAAAATTCTATGTTGAAAAGGGGAGAGGAACCTTTATGTTTGTTAATGATTGATATTGATAATTTTGGAAAGTACAATGAAGCTCATGGCCACCGGGGAGGGGACGAAGCATTACAAAAGATGGTTGAAATAACTAAAAAGACATTAAGGGGCTATGAGTTAATTTTTAGATATGGTGGAGAGGAATTTGTGATTCCTATTGGAGGAAAAACAAAAGAGATTGGTGCTAAAATCGCA
>JAFCDT010000010.1 GCA_017609525.1 Candidatus Woesearchaeota archaeon
TTATTTGCTCTTAGGTTTTTTGCAACAAAATCTGCGGTTCTTCTGGTATTACAGAATACCATAACTAAACCTGCTTTTTCTTTTTGATATAAATGTACAAGCAAAGAAAATTTCAAGTTTTTGGCTATGTCATAATAAACTTGTTTGAGTTTTTCTGAATCAACATGCTTTTTAGCTGATACATCAATTGGTTGTATCATATATCTATTAGCCAATCTTTTTATTTCCTGGGAAATTGTTGCTGAGAAAAATAAAGTTTGCCTTTCTTTAGGACATCTTCTTATAATCTTTTCTACATCATCTATAAACCCCATATCAAGCATTCTATCTGCTTCATCCAAAACCAATATTTTAACTTTTGAAATATTAATTGTTCCTCTTTGCATATGGTCTAATAGCCTTCCTGGTGTTGCAACAACCACATCTGCTTTAGTTAATTTATCTATTTGAGGACTAATTGCAACCCCACCATAGATAGCTGCTATTTTTAATGGTTTATCATATGAAAGCTGTTTTATTGATTCTTTTACCTGCTCTGCAAGTTCTCTTGTTGGTGTTATTATTAGTGCTTGTAAACCTTCATTTGGATTTGCTTTGTCAATAATTCCACAACCAAAAGCCAGAGTTTTTCCAGAACCAGTTGCCGATTCACCTATGACATCTTTTTCCTGCATTATATGAGGAATAGACTTCTCTTGAATTTGAGTTGGTTTATTTATGTCTAATCTTTTTATAGCCTTTGTTAATTGGTGGCTTAAACCAAAATTTTCAAATATACTCATCTTTCTATACTCTCCTTTGTTTTAAATAGCACTTATAAAGAAAAAGCAAAATGTTCAGTTTTATGATCAAGTGCTCTCTCATCAATTGTCATGCCTTCATTAAGTATTTTGAATTTTACTGTTTATAAATCTTTTGGTTAGCAATTACTTGTTAGGGATGAGATATTAAGAAAATGCGTGGACCGGGATTCGAACCCGGGTCAGAGCGTTGGCAACGCCCCATACTAACCACTATACTACCCACGCATATTAAAATACCATTAATATTTTGTTTTTAAACTTTTTCTTTTGATGAACTCAGTCTATAAAATAAAAAATGTCTATAAGTGTTTATATGCTAAATCAAGCTCTAATTGAAAAGTAATATAAGTCTAGCAATATGAAAAACAGATTATTTTATAAATTATCAAAACTCAATAAAATAAAAATGCAAAATATCCCCGAATTTTTTAATGGACTCAAATTAAACAACTATTATAAATACTTACTTTACTTAGCAGGTATTATTCTTATTTTATCTTTGTTCTTAGAAGTTAAGGGTCTTGATTTGGATAGAGTTAGACAAATAGCTTTTTGGATAGTAGCAGTGTCTTTAGGAGTGTGGTTTTTTGAGGATGTGATTCAAAAGATTAATGAACTTGTTTATAATTTTTATTTAAGGAAAAGTTCTATTTGCCAATCAACAATGGAATCTTATTATAAGTTTACTAGAGGATTAGTTATCTTCTCTCTTATATTTCAAACCTTTGTTTGGATAATCACTTTTTTAATACTATTTTAATCAACAAGGTAACATATCCACTATTGGAACTTGTCCAGTTAGGTAAATCTTTAATTCTTTACTTATTTGAGTAGGAGTTTATAGACTGAGTTCTTTTGATGTGAAGGTTTTAAAAAATAGAGGTATTCTTAGGAGTCTTCTTTTTTAATAATAAACTTAGATTCAACTTTTCCAAAACCTAAAGTTCCTTGGAATCTAAAGCTCATGAGCCTTGTATTTATGGTTGGATTGTCTTTTGTTACTTTTATTTTTGTTTTTTCTGCCACTTTATTTATTAAATCCTGTATTTCTTTTTCTGTTAAAATTATGTTGGTTTGCAATTTTCCAAAGGTTTTATGCTGTATCTCTAAAGGTTTATCCTTTCCATTACTGGTAATATTTATTATATTATGGTCGTGCATTAATGGGTCAACCTTTCCAAAGTTTTTGAGATCTCTGTATACATAGTATCTTACTTTGTTTTTTAGTTCTTCGTTATATACCTGTTTAAATTTCTTTGCTGCTTTTTGTACTATTTTGGTTAGTAAGTCTTCTGGAAATTCTTTTTTTCCTCTTAGTTTTTTTATTACATATTCTGTTATTTTTTTATCAATTTGTGGTTCTATTACTGTGTAGGTCAATTGATCTTGTTCTTTTTGAATTAGTGCTGAAGCTAAAACACCTTGTTTTGAAACCAGCAAAGGATATTTTACTTCCTTGAACTCTTTTTGTATTGTAGATGTTTTTTGTATTGTGGGCGCGGTTAAATTTTCTTCAACTGGTTTTGGGGGTGACATTTTTTTTATTGTTTCTATTGTTTTTGGTGTTATGGTTTCTTTGAATGGTTTTACTGGTGGCAAAAATACTTTTAATTTTTTCATTCTTTTTCGTTCTTCTGCTGCAAACATTAAAGCTCTTAGAAATCTTTTTCCTACCAGGGTTTGCTTTTCTTTTTGAGGATCTTTATTAATAATGCTAAGAATTTTCTGCATATCACCCTCTTCTAATTTATCTGTATCTATTCTTATGAACTTTGTTGGCATTTTAGAATCTTGATTTAGGTAATGGCTTTGGTGGGAATGTTGAGGTTGTGATTGCTGCTTTTTCTCTTACATACTTTTCTAGTAACAATAGGCCGCGAGCAATATTCCTGTTTTGTTCTAGTAATCCTTCGAGTTTTTTCATTAGAGGTTCGTCAGTGCCTTGTTTAATGTCTTTTGCTGCTTGTTCAAATAAAGAAACCATTGTGGTTATTTTAGAAGTTAATTTTGACATTGCGCCTATTAATTCTGTATTTTTTTGCTGTAAAGTAAGATTCATAGAAATTAATTCTTTGATCATAGCTTCTTTAGACATCCTTTTAGAAGTTTTTTTAGTCATGCTTTCACCCCTTTAGTAATTTAGATATGGTTGTAGTATAAAAAGTTTTTGATTTGAGAATTCCTTACATCTCTGGCATTCCAGGCATTCCTGGATGTGTTTGAGATGTGTCATCTTTTCCACCAGATGAAGCAATAACATCATCTATCCTTAAAATCAGTTCTGCTACTTCTGATGCTGATTTAATTGCTTGTGTTTTAATTCTTAAAGGCTCTATAATTCCTTGTTCCCATGCATCTACTATTTTTCCAGTAAAAACATCCAAGCCAGCCCATTTGTTTTTTTCATGTGCTGATTTTAATTCTGTTAAGACATCAATAGGATCAAAACCGGAGTTTTCTGCTAATGTTCTCGGAATTATTTCCAAAGAGTCTGCAAATGCTAAAACAGCAAGCTGTTCTCTTCCAGATAATTTATTTGCATATTCTCTTAGTCTTAAGGAAAGTTCAATTTCAATTGAGCCCGCACCTGCAGTTGCTTTTTCTGTTTTTAGTGTTGCAGAAATATCTCCCAAAGCATCTCTTATTGCTCTTTCTACTTCATCAACAACGTGTTCTGTTCCTCCACGAATAATAATTGTAACTGCTTTAGGATTTTTACAGTCTGTTATAAATGTCATTCCTTCATCATTGATGATTTTTTCTTCTGCTGTTGCTTCTCCCAGATAATCTTCTGTTATTTCATTAAGGTTATTTATTATTTTAGCATTAGTTGCTCTTGCTAGTTTTTCTAAATCTGATTTCTTGGCCCTTCTTACAGCATAGATTCCTTCTTTAGCTAGGAAATGTTGAACTAAATCATCAATGCCTTTTTGACAGATAACTATTTTGGCTTTTGACTTAATTATTTTATTTGCCATTTCTTTAAGCATTTCTTCTTCTTGCTCTATGAATTTTTGTAATTGTGAAGGATCGCTAATAGAAATTTTAGCATCTGTTTCTGTTGATTTAATTTCTAATGCAGAATTTATTAAAGCGATTTTTGCTTTTTCTACTTTTTTAGGCATTCCTGAATGAACCCTTTCTTTGTCGAGGACAATGCCTTGGATTAGTTCTGTATCAGAAACACCATTGCCTGTTTTTTTCTCTAGTTTAATATTATCCAGATTGATTGTTTTATCTTCTTCAATAACTTGTTTGATTGCTTTGATTGCTATTTCTGCTAGTTTCTCTTTTGCTGATTCTGCGCCCTTGCCAGTCATTGCTGTAATTGCTATTTTTTTTAGTATGTCCTCATCTTTTTCTGTTATTTTTTCAGCTAATTGGTCAAGAATTTCTTGTGATTTTTCTGCTGCTAATCTATAGCCTTTAGTAATAACGGTTGGATGAATCTCTTTATCCAGCAGGGATTCTGCATTCTTTAGTAATTCTCCTACAAATGTTACTGCGGTTGTAGTTCCGTCTCCAACCTGTGTTTCTTGGGTTTTTGCAACTTCTACAATCATTTTAGCTGCAGGGTGCTCAATACCCATTTCTTCAAGAATTGTTACACCATCATTGGTTATTGTAATGTCCCCCAGGCTATCTACTAACATTTTATCCATGCCTTTTGGACCCAATGTAGTTCTGACTGCTTCTGCTACTTGTTTAGCAGCCATGATATTGTTTCTTTGGGCATCTTTGCCTAGAGTTCTTTTATAGTCTTCTGGTAAGATGAAAATTGGTTGAGTCATGGTGTTCGCTTATATATTAAGCAATATTTAAACTTTTTGGTATTTTATAGTATTTTACTATCTTTTATATGTTCCAATTAGTTCTGCTTTAGCTAAAACATGGGTTTTCATTGCTTTTTTAAGATCTGATTTAGTTGCTTCTTCTTTAAGATCTAGGACAGTGTCTAAAGCATATAACCTGAAAAAATACCTATGGGTTCCTGAAGGCGGACACGGCCCCTTATAACCATTGCTACCAAAATCGTTTTTTCCTTCTATGCCTGGTTTTTCTCCTTCTTTTATTGTATTTGTAGGATTAATGTTCCAAACTATCCAATGTGTAAATGTGCCTGTTGGAGCATCTGGGTCATCTGTTATTAAAGCCAGGGTTTTTGTATTTTCTGGAAGTTCTCCTATATTTAATGTTGGTGAGATATCATATCCATCACAAGTAAATTTAGATGGTATTTGTTCATTATCCTTAAATTCCGGACTTGTTAGATTCATTTTATATGTTCCATTATTTTGTGAGCATGCTACAACAAAGACTAGCAATATTACTAGAACATATTTCATAAATTTTCAATATTTTATTTATATAAAAACATTCTGTTGTTTTCACTGCAAATAAAAATGAAAAATAATAACTGTTTCATAGAAATGTTTATAAAGAAGTTTTAAAGATTTCTGGCCATGGTAATGAGAAACAAAACTTTAGTGGTGCTATTGATCATACAAATTGTGATAAGCTTTTTTATTGCTTATCAAGTTAATGACATTAAAGACAGCGTTGGTGTTCTAAAGAACCTTGATGATTTGGCAGGAGGAGACAATCAACCAAATCAGCCTGATCAACCAAGTCAACCTACCAACATAAAGGTTGATGTTAAGGGTGATCCTTTTAAGGGAAATAAAGATGCTAAGGTTACTATAGTTGAATTTAGTGATTTCCAGTGTCCATTCTGTTCTAGATTCTATGAGCAAACCTTTCCTCAATTAGAAAAGGAGTATATTAATACCGGTAAGGTTAAACTTGTCTTTAAGGATTTCCCATTAAGAAGTATTCATCCATTAGCGCAAAAAGCTAGTGAAGCTGCTGAATGTGCTGATGAGCAAGGCAAGTTCTGGGAATATCATGACAAGCTATTTGAGGCTCAACAAGAATGGAGAACTAGTGGTATTGATAGCTTTAAGCAATATGCATCTGATTTAGGCTTGGATACAGAGAAGTTTAATAACTGTTTGGATAATGACGAAACAAAAGATGAAGTTGACGAAGACTACAATGAAGCTCTGAAAGCAGGCGGAAGAGGAACACCTTACTTTGTGATTAATGGTAAACCTTTATCTGGAGCACAGCCATTTGCTAACTTTAAAGCAATAATTGATGCTGAGCTCAAATAATTTTTTCTTTTTTATTTCTTGAAATATCTTTTCTAGAGGAAAAAAGTTTATATATGGTTTACATGTTGCTGTGAATTTATGGCAACTATGAGAATGTATGACCCAATACAACCACATTTGCTTTTAATAGCTGTGCTGTTCACATTAAGGAGTTCACGTAGGGAACTTTTTGATTTAACGAGCAGAGTAGAGGCAAACATAGGTTTTTTTAGAAATTCTTTAACAAAAGGGCATCAAGATTATCATCGCAAGTTTGGATATAATTCTGGCAGGGCAAATAAGATAAAAGGGAAAGCAAATAGAAGATCAACAATGTATAGAAGAATTATATGATAATAACTTTTATATACTCTTAATTTATTCTTTTTTTTATGGATTTATTGAGTGAAAGAAAAAAGAAGCTGAAGGAATTAAAAGAACTAAACATAATTCCTTATGAATATAAATTTGATAAGAAACATAACAGCAAACAAATTCTGGATAATTTTTCTAAGTTTAAAAATAAAAAAGTTAGCATAGCTGGAAGAATAATGACTCAAAGAATTATGGGCGGTGCAAGCTTTGCCCATATTCAAGATGGCGACGGACAGATTCAGATTTATATTAATAAAAGTGTTAAGAATTATGATTTGTTTAAGAAGCTAGATATTGGGGATATAATTGGGGTTAAAGGTAAAGTATTCAAAACCAAGAAGGGCGAAATTAGCGTAGAAGTTAATTCTTTTCAACTATTGACAAAAAGCTTAAGGCCATTGCCAGAAAAGTGGCATGGTTTAAAAGACAAAGAAATAAGATATAGGCAAAGGTATGTTGATTTGATTATGAATCAAGAAGTCAAAGAGGTGTTTAGAAAGAGGGCTTTAACAATTCAGGCAATGAGGGAGTTCTTAATAAAAAACGGCTATATAGAAGTAGAAACCCCCATATTACAACCAATTTATGGAGGCACCAATGCCAGGCCATTTGAATCAAAACTAAATGCATTAAATATGAAGGTTTATATGAGAATCTCTAATGAGTTATATTTAAAACGATTAATTGTGGGAGGTTATGAAAAGATTTTTGAGTTTTCTCAGGATTTTAGAAACGAAGGTGTTGATAAAACCCATAACCCTGAATTCCTACTTATGGAAACTATGTGCGCTTATGCAAACTATGAAGACAATATGGATTTTGTTGAGGAAATGTTTGAGTTTATAGCAAAAAAAGTTAATGGCACCACAAAGGTAACTTACCAAGGGAGAAAAATAGACTTTAAAAGACCATGGAAAAGAATGAGGATGGTTGATGCCATAAAAGAATTTGCAAAAATTGATATTGAAAACATGAGTGATGAAGAAATAAAGAAGTTTATGGAAAAAAACAATCTTAAACTTGAAACAAAATTCAGCAGAGGGCTTGCAATGGAATTAATCTTTGAAGAGTTAGTAGAAAAAAACCTAATACAACCAACGATAATTTATGATTATCCTTTTGAAACCTGCGGATTGGCAAAGCCAAAAAAAGACAACCCAGATTATGCAGAAAGATTTGAACCATATGTAAATGGATGGGAATTAGGAAATATCTATTCTGAACTTAATGATCCTGAAATTTTAAGAGCCTACTGGAAAAAACAAGAGAAAAAGAATAAAGAAGAAAAAGACAAAGAGGCTCAAAGAATGGATGAAGATTTTTTAAGAGCTCTAGAGTATGGTATGCCTCCTACGAGCGGGGTTGGAATTGGGGTGGATAGGTTGGTAATGCTGTTAACTAATTCTGAAAGCATCAGGGATGTTATATTCTTTCCTTTTATGAGACCTGAATGATTATGATACCTTAGCGTAATTTTTTTAAATCCATGTAAACTACCTTGCGTTAGTATGCCCAGACTAAATCCCACAACCTTTATATTTTATGATGGATATCATTGTAGTCCTAAAGAATTTGTTAGATTGTTCAATGAGTTTAGGGGTATCTTAAAAAAAGCAGGTTTTGTTCTTGAGGATCCAGAAGGAAAATTTAAGTATGACTCTAAAAAATTTGTAAGGGTTAATCAAAGAAATTCCCTTGAAGAAGAGGTTAATAGACTATCAGAAGAAGAAAAAACAGAAAGCAACATCCTAATGATGAGTTTAAGGGGATTCTTGGATATGAAGGACAGGTTTACTCTATGGTATAGTTTTGCAAGGCCTGAGCAAAGAATTATTTTTAGAATAAATGTAGATAATTATAATGTTTATAGTGGAGCCCAGGAAAGATGGTATATGAAATTAGTTGATATAGTAAGCAAAGCACTTGGAAAGGGTCCTACTTAGTTTCTATTGTAATCCTAAAATGAAGGAGATTAATTGTTATTTTGTAATGGGTTGTTATTTAAGCATTTTTATATTAAATCATAGATTTTAATATTTGATTATCTTTATTAAGCTTTTAAATATGAAAAACTAGATGAAAACAGGAATACAAGTAGCTGATGCTATGACCAAGGACCCAATATGCGTGGGGCCCAATGAGAGCTTGTATGAAGCTGTTAAACTTATGAAGGCTAATAAAGTAAACAGCTTGATTGTAAGAGATGGCAACAAGTTATTGGGGATAGTGACTGATGGAGACTTTGTAAGACACATAATTCTATCAAAATTAGACCCTGAAAAGGTGCCAATTAAACAGATTATGACTACTAAACTAGTGACTATAACTCCTGAAGTAGATATAACAGATGCCATGAAGGTTTTGGCTATTGAAAATCTAAGACATTTGCCTGTTGTTCAGGAGGATAAATTTGTAGGTTTATTAACAATTAAGGATGCACTTAAAATAAATCCCTCTTTATTAGAGTTATTTATTGAAAAGATGAAAATAAGGGAATCTGAGCGTAAATTGAGCCTTATTAACCAATCTCCTGATAGAGTTATGGAAGGAAGATGTGAAATTTGCAGTAAAATGGCTGTTTTGAGCGAAATTGGGGGTGGTATGTTGGTCTGTGAGCAATGTAAGAGGAAATCACAATAGAAAACTTTTTAAACTATTAACTACTTTAGTATTGTTAGAGGCCCACCATGAGAATACTCAATGGAGCGCGGCAATGCCAGGCAATGAGCTTGGGAGTTAGTGTTGTGGGCTATATTTCATGATCATATATCATTAATATAGGGCAAGTTTACTAATCACTTTGTCACATAAAATAAAAAATATAACATAAAAATTGTAGTAGCACTTGTTCTATAGGACTATATGAAAATTGAAGATTAAAATGAATATATCATTAAAAGGAGGCAAAAATGGGAAAGATAAGTCCTGTAAGTGCAAAATATATTATTCATGCTCAAATTCAGATAGATGGTGTGGTGGAGAGACCAGACGTAATTGGAGCCATTTTCGGCCAAACAGAAGGTTTATTGGGCTCTGATTTAGAGCTAAGAGAGCTTCAAAGGTCTGGCAGAATTGGCAGAATTGAGGTAAAATCTGAAACAAGAGCTGGAAAAACATACGGAGATATAACAATACCTAGCAGCTTAGATAAGGCTGAAACAGCCATTATTGGTGCTTCTTTAGAAACTATCCAAAGAATCGGTCCTTGTACTTCTAAGGTTAAAGTTGAGAAAATAGAAGATGTAAGGATTAGCAAAAGAGGCTTTGTTATTGATAGGGCTAAAGAGTTACTGAAGAATCTAACTGAAAGTGTCTTGCCTGACAGCCAGGAAATCACTGATGAAGTAGCGCATAGCGTAAGAATGATGGAGATTGTGGAGTATGGCAAGGATAGGTTGGCTGCAGGTCCAAATATAGATGATTCTGATGATATTATTGTTGTTGAGGGTAGGGCAGATGTCCTTAATTTATTAAAGCATGGCATAAAGAATGTTATTGCCCTAAATGGGACTAGTGCTCCTCAAACAATAATTGATTTGTGTAAAAGAAAAGAAGTAACCATATTTGTTGATGGAGATCGTGGCGGAAATTTAATTGTTAAGGAGCTTTCTTCTTTAACAGATGTTGATTTTGTTGCAAGAGCTCCTGATGGCAAAGAAGTAGAAGAAATAACAAAAAAAGAAGTTCATAAAGCTTTGAGAGGAAAGGTTACTTTGGAGCAATTTAAACTTGAGTATGGAAAGGAGAATGGACAAGAATCCACTAAATCTTTTAAAGAAACAAAGAGAAGAGTTCCTCAAAGGACAACCACAACTTCAAGAGTCAGACCAACTATGAGGGCTACAAGAGAAGACAACGAATACAGAGGGAAATTCAAAGAAATGTTAGATGATTTAATGGGAACAAGGGGAGCCTATATATTAGATGATAAACTAGATATTCTTGGTAAGGTTCCAATTAGTGAATTAACTGCCACCATCAGTCATTTAAAGAATGTTTTTGCAGTTGTATTTGATGGAACAATTAATCATGACATTGCGGTTATTGCTAATAGAAATCAGATAAAATATTTGGTTGCCATGGATTCAGACATAAAACCAAATGAAACCAGAGCAAGGATCTTATTAAGATCTAAGCTTTAAGCTTTTAATTAGAATATTTTATATATTTTTCTTTATTTTTATAGATATGAGAAAGAAATCAATAAGTTAATAAATAAGTTTTATTTTTGTTTCTTTGATGAAAAAAGCAAGAAAGAGGTTTGAAATTTCTTATGTCAAGATTATGGTTTATATTGTAATTGTTATTCTTTTAATTTGGACTTTTTCTCATTTTATTGGTTTTACTAAGAATTGTAAACAAAATAAAGCATGTTTTGATAAAAGACTTGTTGATTGTAAAAAAACCAAGTTTATCAATATTGATAACAACAATATTTATGATTATACTATTAAAGGAAAGAGCAAAGATAAATGTGTGGTTGATATCTACCTTAGAAGGATGGCATTGGGCACTGATGTAGAAATTGTTCAACTGCTTGAAGGAAAATCAATGAAATGTCGCTTGCCTGCTGACAAAGTTAAAAGCCTTAAGTTAGAGGAGATGGAAAATTTAGTTAATTTTTGCACTGGTCCCTTAAAAGAAGGGATATTGGAGTTAGCATTAGACCGGATGTATGGCTTAATTGTTCAGAATTTGGGTGGCTTAATTGGAGAGATAAGGAAAAACATATTCAACATCTAGATTAATCCAATTGCTTTTGATAATGGTTTTTTATAAATTCCTTGATACATGATGTCAAACCACTCATATATTGTTTGAAAATCTTCTTCTAATTTTTTTGGTTGATGAGAGTATCTTCCCCGTTGAAGCTTTTCATAAATTGTGTTTAGTGTTGGAAGAACTTTTCTTCTTTCATGAGCCAAGAGAGATCCAACAAGACATTCTTGGACGATTCTAACTAATTTATCGAGATGCTCTATGGAGATTCGTCTTTTTTTATGCATTTTAAAATGAATATCTGGGTGATATTTAAAGATTTCATTTTTATAGAATATAAAAAGATTTAAAAAGAAGTGTAGGCCCCCGACTTCGATATAAAGCTAAGTTAAAGGTTTAACCTTAACTCTTCCTTAACTCTGCTACCCACAAGCGCTAATCTTTATGCTTAGTGCTGCTATGTTCCCATCCTGACACGGTTCACATAAAGACCAACCCTGCAGGACAGAGTCTCATCGTCCAAGCTAAGACCTAAAACCCAACTAAATACCTTGGTCGGATTTCAACCCCATCATAAAGCCCATTTATGGTTACAACGGAGGGCTAACCCGCCGGTCTAGCCTACATGTGTTTTATCTTTTTTTAGTTTATAAAAGTTGTTATTGGTACAGTAGAGAGTAAAGTAAGGAAAACAAAACATATAAATATTACCTATTGTCAATAAATAATATGCAGACTATAATCAAAGTCGGTGATTGCCTGTGGCAATATCAATGAATTCTTTTTAATAGTTAGGACTAAAAAAAATCTTAGTTGGCGGTATTGATTCTTACTCCTTTCTATAAGGGGGCGTAGTTTAACTTGGCTAGAGCGCATGGCTCCAGACCATGAAATCTGGGTTCAAATCCCAGCGTCCCCATCTTAAAACCAGTGGAGGAAAATAAAAATGAAAAATACAAAACAAGCAAGTAAAGTAAATAGACCAAATCGACAGAGCAGGGAGTACTATCGGTGGCGTCTTGACTCCAACACTAGTAGATGAAGCAAAAAGATCATTTACAGGGATAGGTTTTGGTATTCAAGGAGTTCCAATAGACATATTACCCATATACTTATTAAATTCATTTCTAGATAATTTTAGTATTTTAATAGTGGATGAATTCTTAAGGCTCAATGGAACAGATGAAGCCAGCCTAAATTATGGCCAAAGTAAGCTCATACAAACATTAGACAACTTAGATCAACTATATGGATTCAACACGAATACAATCCTTTGTAGTAGTTTTATGAATTTAAGGTCTTACAAGGATTTGTTTAAGAACCTAAAAACAAGGATTCAAAGAGAAAGACTTACAGACTTAGTTCTAAACACAGTACCTGAAAACAAAAGACATTTAGAAACTGCTAGGGATTATCCAATACATGAATTTGCTTGTGTGCAGCACCTTATTGAACAGGGATTTTCATTAAAAATTGGTCCTTCAAAAGAAAGAGAATATGATATTATTATGGCTAGTTTGGGCTTTGATATCTCTTTTAGTTATGTTCTTGATGCATTTGCTTTAGGAACAAAAACCGCTGACAAAGTTATCCACTATATACCTCAATCAAGAGGACCAAATAATGGGCAAAGGATTTTCTTTGATGACAGCGAATACGCAGTAAGAGAAAAACTATTGCAGGGTTGTGATACAGCCTTGAGATATTTCTGTAAAATAAGTTTGATTAGTGGACACATTCTGGGCAGGACTTCTTTGGATGAATCTCAATTAAAGTCATTAACCAAAAAGAAGCTAAAGAAACAAACAATAAGGCTTGTTCTTGATAATATTGTAAGGCCTTATAGGGAGGTTTTTAAAGATGACTAAAACTAGAATTGGTGTTTTGGGAGGGATAGGTCCAGAAGCAACAGGAGAATTTTACAACAAGCTCATTAACCAACTACAAGAAAGGGGATTAATTAAAACAAATACAGATTTTCCCCAAATATTGATCAATAGTATCCCGGCACCTGAACTTATTTATGATACAATATCTAAAAAAGAACTAGAGCCCTATATAAATGGATTAAAAGAATTAAGTGATGTTAAGGTTGATTTTATAGTAATGGTTTGTAACACAATTCATTTATATCACAACCAGCTACAGAAAAGAGTTAAAACAGAAATTCTTGATTTAAGAAAAGAATTAGAAAAAACCATAATTAAAAGCAAAATAAAATCAGCTTTAATAATTGGAACACCAAATACGATAAATAGAGGCCTGTATGAATTTGCTAATATAGATCTTCTTAAACCAAATAAAAAAGAACTAAAACAACTAACAAAAGCCATTTTTAATTTTAATAAAGGCCAGGATAAACAGAAGCAACTTAAAAAAGTAAAAAAAATTTGCCAAAAATACCTAGATCTTGGAGCAGAAACCATAATTCTGGGTTGCACAGAATTTGCAGCAATGTTAGACAGTGAAGATCTTCCAAAAATAAACACTATTGATGTACTTGTTAAGGCAGTAATAAACAGGATTTAATCAAGAACTTTTTTCTTTTCTTCTTAGAAAATTGCATAGAAAAACACTTAAATAATAGGATAGTTCCCATTTTGCTTATGCGGGAGTGCCGGAGCGGTCAAACGGGACTGGCTCAAGACCAGTTGGCTTAGTGCCTACGCAGGTTCGAATCCTGTCTCCCGCATTTTTTATTTAAGATGAAAGAAATAAAGAAAGTATTGATGCATAAAGAAAAGAAATACTACTGGAATAAGGGGGACTTTCATAGCAATGAAGGCTACATTAAAGAAGAAGATATTAAAAATGGAATAGTTAAAACAAATATTGGAAAAGAATTTTTTATTTCTGATGCAAAGTTTATTGATAAAATAGAGAAAATAAAAAGGGGTCCCCAAGCAATAATGAAAAAAGATATTGGGATTATTATTACCAACACAGGCATTGGGAAAGACTCTGTTGTTGCAGAAGCTGGATCTGGTTCTGGAAAGTTAACTGCTTTTTTAGCAAAAATTTGCAAAAAAGTTTATAGTTACGAAAGAAGGGGGCATGTTTTAAAGTTAGCTAAAGAAAATATTAAATTTTTGGGTTTTAATAATGTTGTTTTTAAAAATGAAGATATAAAAAACATAAAAGAGAAGAATCTTGACGCCATAATCTTAGATTTGTCTAATCCTTGGGATTACATAAATGAATGTCATAAGGCTTTGAAATCTGGCGGTCATCTGGTTATTTATGTTCCTACTATTACCCAGGTTAATGATTTTGTTAAAGAAAATAAATTATTTCATGTTAGCGAGATAATTGAATTATTAAAAAGGCCTTGGTTTGTTGAAGGTAAAAAAGTAAGACCAAACTCCAGAATGATTGGGCATACTGCTTTTTTGGTGTTTTGCAGAAAATAAACAATTTAATATATCATTTTTATTCTCTAAATATTTTTAAAGCATTTGTTTGAGTTCCTATCAAGTTATGGAAATTTTACAGGAAAAAGACCAGGATTATTCTCCTTCCTTGTTGCAACAAAAGCCAGATGAAATATACTTGCAACTTACTTCTCTTAGAGATCTTGATGAATTTGAAAATAGGATAAGGGAATTTACAAATAATGGCAACTACAGAAGGTTGGCTGAATCTATTCTGGAAATAAGAACGAATGCAGCAAGAGAAATTACTAATTTTGTGGGATTGCATTTTCCTGATCTTGATGTGGATAAAGAGGTAATTATAAAAGGATGGAAAGATTTTAGATATCACCAGCAGTTGCTTTTTATTGAAGAAAGGTTAGCTAAGTTGTAATTTGGTTTTAGAAAAATTGTTTGTGTTATTTAGAAAAGACTAATTTTGTAGAAAGATTTAAAAAGAATAAGGGGATAATCTTATTTTATGGAAGAAGATTCTGTTTATGTGGTAGACACTTCTGTTGTAATTGAGAAAGCTATTTCTAAATTTATAAAAGAAGGCAAAATTAAAGGAAAGATTTTAATTCCAAAGGCTGTAGCAGCTGAATTAGAAAATCAGGCCAACAAAGGATTGGAAATTGGATTCTTGGGTTTAGAGGAATTGCAGGAGCTACAACAATTAAAATCTGAGAACATTGAAATAGATTTTGTGGGTGATCGACCAAATCTGGGTCAAATAATTCATTCTAAAAGAGGAGGAGAAATAGATTCTTTGATTAAAGATATTGCTTATAGTGAAGGTGCTACTTTAATTACTGCTGACAGGGTTCAGGCTGAGTCTGCCAAAGCTTTTGGTATTGAGGTTATGTTTATTGAATTAAAAATTACTAAAGATAAATTAGATATTGAAACTTTTTTTGATGACACAACAATGAGTGTTCATTTGAAAGAAGGTTGTGTAGCAATGGCTAAAAAAGGAAAGCCAGGGGAATGGAGTTTACAGAAAGTTTCTAATGAGCCTTTAGATGGAAAAAGAATTTCAGAAATGGCCAAAGAAGTTGTTGAGAATTCCAGGATTGATCCCAAGGCTTTTATTGAAATTTCCAGAAGGGGAAGTACAATTGTACAGTATCATAATTACAGGATAGTTATTGTGAAACCTCCTGTTGCAGATGGTTGGGAGATTACTGCTGTTAAACCCATTAAGAAATTAGATTTAAATTACTATAATTTGCCAAAAGAAATTGAAAACAGAGTTAAGGCTGCTGCTAAAGGTATTTTGGTTGCTGGTGAAACTGGTTCTGGAAAATCAACATTTAGCCAGGCTTTAGCTGAATATTATAATTCTGTTGGAAGTATTGTGAAAACCGTTGAAAGTCCCAGGGATTTGCAATTAAGTGAAGGTATTACCCAATATAGTAAAAGCTTTACAACAAGCGAGGAAATGCATGACATCTTATTTCTATCCAGGCCGGATTATATAATCTTTGATGAGATTAGAGATACTCCTGATTTTAAGTTGTATGTTGATCTAAGGCTGGCAGGAAGTAATTGTTTAGGTGTTATTCATTCTGCAAGCCCGATTAATGCAGTACAAAGGTTTATTTCAAGGATTGATACTGGAATGATTCCCAGTGTGATTGATACTGTTCTCTTTATTGAAAAAGGGGATGTTAAAAAGGTCTTAACTTTGGGAATTCTTGTTAAGGTTCCAGAAGGAATGACTGAGGCTGATTTGGCTCGTCCAGTGGTTGTTGTTAAGGATTTTGTCAGCAACAAAGTTGAATTTGAAATCTATAGCTATGGTGAGCAGACTGTTGTTGTTCCTGTTGCTAAGGGTAAGAAGGTAAGTCCTGTTAATGAATTGGCTGCAAAACAAATTAAAAAAGAATTAAGCCATTACAGTGAAGATGTTAAGGTTGAGTTTTTAGATGGAAGAAATGTTAGAGTTTATATGCCTGAGAGCAAGATTGCTAGGGTAATTGGCAAGCAAGGAAAGAATATTGAAGAGCTGGAAAAGAAGTTGGGAGTGAGAATAGATGTTCAAGAGTTAATACCTGATAGGGCAGGAGAAAGTTTAGAGTATGATATTAAAGAAACTAAAAAATATGTTGTGTTTTATATTGATAAGCCTAATTTGCTAGTTGATGTTTTTGTTGGCGGAGGTTTTTTATTTAGTGCTACTTCCAGCAAGAAAGGAGAGATTAAGGTTAATATTCGAAGCAAGTTGGGTAAAGCTGTGACAGAGGCTATTGATTCTAAAAAGAAGATTGAGTTAAGGGTTGGATAAGATTTAAATAGGATAATCTTTGTATTTTTCTTTATGGACCTGTAGCTCAGCTTGGATAGAGCACTTGAAATATGAAAGTGTTGGTGTACCTCCTATCCAAAAAGGGAGCAAGCAAGGGGTCGGGGGTTCGAATCCCCTCAGGTCCGTTTCGAAATATTTATATAGTTCCTACTTTCAAATAACAACATGGAAACTAAAAGAAACATGGACACTATTGAAGATGCTCCTGTTTTAATAGGTGATCACCTAACTGATGGTAATTTTATAAGAGACCTAAATGATCCCAGGCTTCGACCTGATGAAAAGATGGGTCCTGGTGTTATAGCTATTCCTGTTGGTGTTGGGATGTTATCTTTAGGAATTGCTCATTTCTTTCCAGAAGCAATTGAAACCATGAATCAGATGTTGCATCAGACTGATCAGATGTCACCAATGCTTCCTTTTTATCATAGTATAAAGCTCATTGCAGAAAGTCTTGGTACAATCGCAATGTCCTATGCGGGATCTTTATTGATTGGCTATGGTATTCAAAAGATTTCACAGGATTGAATCTCGTTAGTTGTTTTTTTATATAAAAATTATGACAAATAAGAAGGTTAAACCTATTATTAAATATGAAATTATTAATTTCTTTATGTCTATCTTAAATTTAGCTAATAATGGTCCGGTTATTAGGTAAAATAACACAATTTCTCTTAGCAAGAATCTTGTTAGGGTATTTAATCCAAGCAACTGCAAAGGCGTAGATCCAATAAAAAACCAGACTATGACAGAAATATAATCAAATAGTGCATCTGTAATCCATGCATAGCTTAAAAATTTAAAGCCTTTATGATAAAACCATAATAAAGCAAACACAATGCCAATTACTATTTCTTCGAAAATTCCTAAAAAAGGAAACGTTGAGAATATTTTAACTGTTTCAAAACTTACTATAAATGCGGTTGAGTTTGTTTTGAGAAAAGTTGTATAATATAAAATCTGTCTTAAGATATTTGGCAGTAATAGCAATATGAAAAAGACAAAAACTGCCTTTTTATTTTTTCTTAGAAAGTTGGGATAATTCCTCAACTGATTTATCAAGGTCTTTTTCAATTTTATCATAGTCTTTTTTTTGAACTGGTCTTATTTTTACTCCTTGTTGTTTTTTTACTGGTTTTTTAATTTTTCTTGTTTTAATAAATCTAAAGATAAAATATAAAAGTATTATTGTTAATACTGAAGGTATTAAGAATTTTATGAAAGATATTGACATGCTGGCTGAACCTGTTGTTCCTTTTTTACAGACCATATCACAATAATAAGATTTGCATTCATAATCTGCGAAACATGATTCACCTAATTCTTTTGCTTTCTCAAGTGTTTTGTCTTGGGAGCAATATATTTCGTAACCATTCTCTTTTGTTAATCTTTGTTCCCCAATTCCTATGCATTTATCTCCTAACAAACATCCCTCGCATACTGCCAGAGAAATAGGCAGCAAAAGTAACAAGAATAATATCACCTCTTTTTTCATATAATTGAAGACAATAGGTTATTTTTAAGAATTTCTATTTAATCAATTTGTAAACATAATCAACTACCTGCCTTGCTCCATTGGTTTTTATGTTTAATTGCTTTATTTTATTTAGATTATTGATAAAATTACAGATGTCTTTCCTCATGTTGCTTAGGTCGTATTTAATATATGCATTGTTGCGAAGGATATGGGCGTTTTGTAGTTGTTCTATATGGTTTTTGATTGGGAATACCATCATTGGTTTTTTAAAAGCTAAAGATTCTGTTAGTGTTAATTGTCCTGCCAAGGTTATTACTGCTTTTGAGACCTTGAGGTATTCCAGATAGTTTTCTTTGAATTTATAATATGTTATGTTCTTTCTTTTTTTGACCCTAAGTTTAGAGCCAAATATTATGAAATCTTCGTCTGGTAAATGAGATGCAACATTTGATATTTTTTTAGCAAGGATTTTTCCAAACAGAGAACCACCAAGCATGACAAGTATTGGTGCTTTTTCTAAATTTAATTTTTTCATAAGTGTTTTTTTATTAGGTAATTCTGAAGGTTTTTTGAATAGGATTGGATCAATAAAATGATATTTTCTTGATTTCTTTGGAAAGAATGTTGGAATAATTACATGTTTTGAAGTACCATAGATTTTTTCTATATATTTTGATTCAAAATATGTTACACCAGTTTTATTTGGTATTTCTTCAAATAGTTCTGGATTATAACCAAAGATAAATACGCATTTTTTTCCTATTAATAATGCTAAAGCTGAGCCTATGGGCTCGAAATCTGAGATTATTATATCTGGATTGAATTTTTTTACTTCTTTTTTTAGTTTTCCTGTGTAGTATATCCAAGAAAATGGCAGGAAGTAGTTTCTTAATAGAAATTTTCCTGCTTTGAATTTCATTTTTTTACCAGTTATCTTGTAACCTGTAATTTTAATAACTGGAAATTTGTTTTTAAAATATTCATAGCTTTTATTGTAACATGCTATCTTAACCTTTGTGTTTGGATCTCTTTTGAGAAATTCATTTATTACTGCATGCTCTCTTTTTGCATCACCATAACCTATTCCTGTTACTATGAATAATATTTTCATCTTATCTTATAAAATTTCTCGGCAAATTTGGTTTTAATTTTTCTTCCATATCTTCTTGATCTAAAGTATATAGGAAGCAATAAAGGGTACATAAAATGTTTTTGTGATCTGAATTCTTTCATTAGTTTGATTTTTTTCTTGTAATAAGGAGTAATATCAATATATGTTGCTGGTTTGTTTTCATTTATTAAATTCCAGACTTCAAAGGAATAAAGCTCTATCTTGCTGTTTAATTCTTTTAGTGCTTTTTGTGTTACGAGATTTACTGCCCTATGGTCTGGGTGAATATCTTGATCAGAAGTAACAAAAATTCTTTTTGGTTTGTATTTTTTTATTAGAATTTTTAGTTTTTCTTTTATTTTATGTTTTTTGATCTCTTCTAAGAGTTTAGTGTCTGAAAGCCCTAAAAAATAGGTTTCTATTCCTAAATTGCCACTTATTCTTTTTGTTTCCTTTACTCTTGTTTTTGTTGTTATGTCATCACGAATATGGGGATGGGATTGTTGGCCAAAAGAGAATACAATTTTAATTATTCTTTTTCCTTCTGCCAGATATTTATGTATTGTTCCTCCCATTCCTACCGATTCATCATCTGAATGAGCGCAAAGAATCATTATTGTTTCTGGCATAATTATTGGTCTTATTTTAGGATTTATATAATTTATTATCTTCATAAAATTTATAACTTACAAACTTTTGTTTAGATTATGAAAAAAGTATTAGTTTTTGGAACTTTTGATGTATTCCATAAGGGACATGAGTATTTCCTTAAAGAGTCTAAGAAATATGGAGACAAACTTCTTGTTGTTATTGCTAGAGATGAGACTGTTAAAAAGGTTAAAGGTAAAAATCCAAAAAATAATGAAAATAAAAGGAAAAAAGTTGTTGAAGATAGTGGATTAGTAGATAAGGCTGTTTTAGGATACAAAGACGATAGGTATAAGATAATTGAAGAATTAAAGCCGGGTGTTATTTGTTTAGGTTATGATCA
>JAFCDT010000011.1 GCA_017609525.1 Candidatus Woesearchaeota archaeon
GGGTTTTTGGCACTGGATAATTGCAATCTTTTTTGTTGCTGTTGTTCACGAGTTTGCTCATGGAATAATAACCAGAGTCCATAATGTTAAAATAAAATCAAGTGGTTTTGCTTTTATGGGTCCAATTTTGGCTGCTTTTGTTGAACCTGATGAAAAAAAGATGGAAAAAAAATCAAAGAAAGCCCAGCTTTCTATTTTTGCTGCAGGACCATTCTCCAATATAATTTTTGGAGTTTTGGCTTTATTATTACTGCATTTTCTCATTACCCCCTTTAGTTCTTCTTTGTTTGAATTCTCAGGTGTGCAGGTTTTTGATCTTGATAAAAACCAACCCGCTGCGTTGTCGGGAATAACTTCTGGGGAAATGATACTGGAGATAAATGGAGCGAAGGTAAACAATTTGGAAGAATTTCAAGAGAGTTTGAAAGACTTGAAACCGGGAGATAATGTCAAAGTTCAAACTGATTTGTCTAGTTATAATATAATAGCTAATCAAAATCCTACGGATGAAAATAAAGGCTACTTGGGAATAAGAGTTAATGCTGCTGAAAGAAAAGTTAAGGAAGAAGTACAAGAAAAATATGGCTTTTGGTTCCCTGGTGTTGTGATGTGGTTTAGATTGTTGATATATTGGATTTTTCTTGTGAATGTTGGTGTTGGTTTATTTAATTTACTTCCTTGGGGTCCTTTGGATGGAGGAAGAATGTTTTATGTTATGAATTTAATATTCTTTAAGAAAAAAAGGATTGCAACGAGAGTCTTGTCTATAGCAAGCTGGTTGGTTGGGTTATTAATCGTAATTAACCTATTACCTTGGTTGACTAAGTTATTAATGTTTTTAGTTAAGTCTTTTTCTTTTGTAATTTCTTTATTTTAGCAAAATATCCGCAAAGATTGTAAATCTCTCTTTTTGTGAGAAAAGCTTTGTTAATCAGATTTTTCCAGGATTTTTCTTGGGTCTCTCTTTTTTCTTTTTTCTTGTTGCATAAGTAAAGTGTGAGTTTGATTTTTCTTTTTTGGAGTTTTTGAATATCTCATATAACACAATTGCCGCTGCATGAGAAATGTTTAAAGTAGGATACTTTTTTGAAGAAGGGATTGTGGTTATTAAATCACATTTTTTAATTTCTTTGTTTGATAATCCACGATCTTCTCTGCCAAAGAGAATTACTGCCTTTTTTGCTTTTATTTTTTCTAGTGGCAAAGAGGTTCTTGGTATGTTGTGATTATTTCCTAATTTTGCTGTTGTACCAATAATATAATCAAATTTTTTTAAATAGCTAAAAGGTTTTACTTTTGCTTTTTTAAGTATGTTTTTTGCATGTGATGCTCTATCTATTGCTTCTTGGTTTATTTTACATTTTGGATTTATTAATATTAAATCTTTGACATCAAAATTTTTCATAACTCTGGCTATTGCTCCAAGATTGCCAGGATTTTGGATTTCAAGCAAAGCTACGGAGATTTTCATGTTTTATTTTGATTAAATAAAGTTTATAAATAATACTCTTTTTTTAGTGTTATGTTAGTAGATGTTCATGCTCATTTAGACTTCAAAGAATTCGAAGAAGATTTGGATAAAGTAATCGAGAATGCTGAAAAAGCTGGAGTTAGCCACATTATAACTTCTGGAGTTAATCACGAAGCGAATAAAAAAGCATTAGAGATTGCTAAAAAATATAAGATTGTTCACGCTTCTTTAGGGTTGTATCCTTTAGATATTCTGGATTTGGCGAAGGAAGAACTTAATAAAGCCATAGAATTTATAGAGAAAAATAAAAATAAGTTTATTGCCATTGGTGAAGTTGGCTTGGACTTTGTTTCTAGAGAAAGGGAAAAAGAACAAAAAGAAAATTTTCTAGGGATAATAGATCTTGTTGAGAAATTAAAGAAACCAATTTTGGTTCATTCTAGAAAAGCAGAAAAAGAATGCATAGAAATGCTGGAAAGTTCCAGAATTAAAAAAGTTATTCTACATTGTTTTTCTGGTGGAATGAAATTAGTTAAACAAGCTGAGGACAATGGCTGGAATTTTTCTGTGCCCACTAATATTATTTATTCTAATCATTTTCAAACACTGGTTGAGAGAGTTTCTATTAATAGTTTATTGACTGAAACAGATGCGCCTTTTTTAAGTCCAATCAAAGGAGAAAGAAATGAACCAAAAAATGTTGCTGTTAGTGTTAAAAAAATTTCTGAAATAAAAAAATTGAATGAAAGTGAAACTCAAAAAGTAATTTTAAATAATTTCCAAAAAATTTTCCAATAGAAAGGTTTTTATACTAGCTTTGTGTATAAATTTTTATAATAAAATTATGATAAGAAGAGGTGATACATTTGTTAAGAAAAAAGAAAACCACAAAAAGAAAAACTACCAAAAGAAAGACAACTAAGAGAAAAGTAGCTAAGAGAAAACCAGCTAAAAGAAAGACAACTAAGAGAAAAGTAACTAAGAAAAAGACAACTAAGAGAAAAGTAGCTAAGAGAAAACCAGCTAAAAGAAAGACAACTAAGAGAAAGACAGTAAGAAGAAAAAAGAGGAGATAAATACACACTCCTTCTTTTTAGTCTTTGCAAAGTTTTTTATAATTTTTATGATTCTCATTCTCTATGTTTTATGAACGCAAGAAGGATTTAGAAAAGCAAGGATACAGAATTGTAGGCAAGCACTCTGCTATAAAAATATGCCATTGGTGTAAGAAATCACTAAGAAATGAAGGTATTTGTTATAAGAACACTTTTTATGGTATAGTGCCTTGGAGGTGCATTCAAGCGAGTGTTACATTAGACCTTTGCAATTTGAGATGCCAATGGTGTTGGAGAGATGTTGGCTTGGATTTACCAAAAAATTTAGTTTTTAATGATAAACCTCAAGATATTCTAAGTGGTTTTATTAAAGAACAGAGAAAAATCTTACAAGGATTTAAAGGCAATTTCAAGGTTTCTAAAAAAAAGTTTGAAGAAGCCATGGACCCAAAACATGTTGCCTTAAGTTTGACAGGAGATGCATGTTTATACTCAAAGTTACCTAGCTTGATTAAAGAAATTAAAAATAGAAAGATGACTTCTTTCTTAGTTACCAATGGTACGTTTACTTCTATGTTAAAAAAATTACGAAAAGAACAACCAACTCAGTTGTATATTACAGTTCCTGCACCCAATGAAGAATTATTTGAAAAAGTTTGTAGACCTTTGGGAAAGAATCTTTGGAAAAAAATTATGGAATCTTTAGATCTATTGGGAGATTTTAGTAGGGGAACTATAAGGATGACTTTGGCAAAGGGCATTAATATGTGCAATGTTGAAGAGTATGCTAATTTGTTAAAAAATATCGACTTTAAATTCTTGGAATTAAAGGCTGCCATGCCTATTGGTGATGCAAGGTATAGATTAACTATGGAAAATATGCCATATCATTCTGAAATAAAAGATTTTGGCAAAAAGATTGCCAGATTGAATAAATTGAAGATTGTAGATGAGAAAAAAGATTCCAGAGTTATATTATTAATGAAGAAAGATAAAGGTAGAAAAATTAAACTATAACTATTTTTCCTTCTGGTCCAGGATTTAGGATCTTTGTGTTTCCTATTCTGTCTATTTTTCCTTGGTTTTCATGTAAGTGTCCACAAAAGTGGTATATTGGCTTGATTCCTTTTATGAATCTTGTGAATGATTTATTTCCAACATAATTTACTTCTGGTAAATGATCCAGTTTTGTCCCATATGGAGGAGCATGAGTTAAAAGTATAACCTTATTTTCTTTTTTTATTGTTTTTTTGAATTTTTTTGTTATGTTTTCAAATTTTAGATCTTTTTGGGACATGCCACCCCCACCATAGCCAAAGAATATGTAGTTGTTTAGCTTATAGGCTGATTGATGAAGGAAAATTAGGAATTTATTTTTTTTAGCTATTTTTTTAACATCACCAATGTATTCATGGTTGCCATGAATAAAAATAAAAGGTGTGTTAAACTGCTTAAATTTGAGTAAAAGTTTTTCTAGATTTTTTCCAAATACTGAAATATCTCCTAGGCATATAATTATATCTACATCTTTTGCTTTTTTTAAAACCTTCTTTAGTGCTGATTGGTTGTCATGTGTATCAACAAAAACCAGGATTTTCATTTTGGTAAATTTTATATAGTAGTTTATAATATTTTTGTTTTATGATAAATTTTACTTCTTTAATAGAGGGGTGGATTAATTCAATACCTATCGGCAATGTTTATGTTAAATCAGGAATCTTCTTAGTTGCTTTTATTTTAGTTATGAGGTTGGTTATTTATATTGTTGAGAAATATATTGCTAGTTTTGTAAAAGATACTAAAACACAGATAGATGATTTGATTCTTAAGGCCTTAAATAGACCAATATTTTATGTGTTATTTTTTTGGGGCACTAGAATTGCTGTAGATCTTTTGAAATTTAGTGAGACTGTTACTAATAATATTCAAAAAATATTAGATGTTTTAATAATTTTATCTCTGGCCATTATTTTTGTCAGGATATTAAATATTATTATTGATGGGGTTGTTAAGAAATATGCTAAAAAGACTAAGAGTGATTTAGATGATGAGTTATTACCCCTTTCCCATAAGGTAATTCGAATTTTAGTTTTTGTTTTTGCTGCTATGTGGATCTTAACTTTGTATGGCGTTGAAATTGGTCCTGTTTTAGCTAGCTTAGGTATTGCTGGATTGGCTATAGGTTTGGCATTACAACCTACTTTGGGAAATATCTTTTCTGGAATATCAATTGTTAGTGATAGGAGCATTAAAAGAGGAGATAGAGTTAGATTAGAATCCGGAGAAGAAGGCATTGTTCATGATATTGGTTTGAGGAGCACTAAGATTTTGACTTTTGACAAGCAACTTATTATTGTTCCTAATAGTCAATTAGCTAATGGGAGAGTAATTAATTATGCTAGACCAGATAATAAATCCAGGATTGCTCTGGACGTTGGTGTTGCTTATGGAAGTGATATTGATAAGGTAAAGAAGGTTTTATTGGATTGTGTTAAGGTTGTACCTAAGGATGTCATTGACAAAGATAAAAAATCGGCGGTTTACTTTACCAATATGGGGGATTTTGCTTTGACTTTTAAGCTAATTGTTTATCTTAATTCTTATAAAGATAAATTTCTGAATGAGGTTAAATTAAGAGAGGAAGTTTATAAGAAATTGAAAAAACATAGATTAGAGATTCCTTTCCCAACACAGACTATTTATGTTAAGAAGTAGTTTTATATATCTTTATTTTATCTTTTTTGTATGCCTAAAGCATTAATTGTTGGTATAGACCCTGGAACTACTGTGGGATATGCTCTTTTAGATTTTAAAGGCAATTTTATTGCTGTTGGTAGTCAAAAGGAGCTGAATTTGAGTTCTTTAATTTTAAAAATATTAGATTATGGAAGTGTTAAAATTGTCGCTACAGATAAAAGGAAGGTGCCTAGTTTTGTTTATAATTTTGCTGTTAAAACTGGAGCTAAAATCTTTAAGCCTAAAGAGGATATGAAGGTTTTTTTAAAAAAAGATCTGGTTAAGAGAAAGGTCAGGAATGATCATGAAAGAGATGCTTTGGCCTCTGCTTTGTTTGCTTTTAAACATTATAGATTAACTTTTGATAAGGTAGATAAATTTTTACAAAATAAAGGGAAAGAGAAGTTTTCAGATTATTTTAAAATCAAGATTTTAAAGAAAGATAGTGGTTTAGAAAGCATATACAAAGATTTATTCAATGAAAAGAAGAAGGTTGTAAAAAAGAAAAGAAAAAAGACCAAGACAGGAATTATTGTTAAGGACAACGAATTAGAATTATTAAGATTGCAAAATTTAAAATTAAAAGAAGATCTTTCTGTGTTAGCTAATAAATTTGATGCTCTTGAGCAAGAATTTGATTTTAAAATTGATGAAAAAACAACTAAATTAACTAAACACACCAAAGATAGATTAAACCAGCTTAGGTTTGATGTTGAGGAATTAAAAAAAGAGGTTTATAGGTTAAATGGGGTTGTTGAGAAATATAAAAAGTATTTAATGTTAAATGACTATTTTTTTGTTCCCAAAATTAAAGATTTGGGCTGGAAAAATGTTAAAGGAAAAAAGAAGATTATTTTTGCAATTGACATTAATTCTTTTAGTGAGAAAAGTTTGGAGTATATAAGACAAAACATAATTTTAGTTATTTATAGGGGCAAATTGAATCAAAATTTTAAAAGGGGCAGTATTAGTTTTATTAATATTAAGGATTTGAAGATTAAAGAAGAGGAAGATTTTATCTTGGTAGAGAAAGAGAGTTTTGAGAAGGCAAGGAAAAAAATAAATATCTTGGACAAAGTTTTGAAAAATTACAAAGAGAACTCCTAGTTTTTATTCTTTTTTTGGGTGAATTAGATTTTTATATTTTGAGTATATACTATTTTGACATGGTTAGCAAGGCTTTTTTTAAAACACCAGGACTTGATGAAATAAAACGCAAATTAGATTTAGATCCTTTTGGAGGGGATCTTGCAAGCCTGGTAGCTAGGCTTTGGCAGGGCATAGATGAAGGAAGAGGATTATTACTTAAAAAGCGAATAGTTCCAGAGGGTTATTCAGACTCTAGGAAATTCTTAAAACATTCAGAAACCCATTTGGATGAAATATTTCTAAAGAGACTTTCTGGTGTAAGTGATGCTGAGAATCCCTTAAAGTTAAGAAGACAGGCTTTTACAAAAATGCAAGATGGTCGCGTTAGACCATTTTCCTGTATATCTTATGTTCCTTTTGGTGGACCTGACCGGATTGTGAGAAAAATTCCTTTTGATATGCCTTTTAGTATGGCTTGGTTATGGGCCTATTGCAAAGATCCCAATATCCCTACAGATGCTCAAATAGAGGAGATTTACATTGAGCAGGGAGATATTGGCCGAGAGGGCGCAACTTTTGTTGTTAGTGTCCCTTCTCGTAAAAAAAATGCTTCAAGGTTTTCAATGAGATTTGATCATGTTCCTTGGGAAGATAATCTTGATAAGTTTTTAATTTGGATGCGAATGAAAACAGACCACAGTTGTGGTTATAAAAAACATTTTTTTAGACATAAAGGAAGGGGAAGAAGGTATAGCGACATGTTTATATGGGATGAACATGAAGGTGTGGGCTTGTTAAAGATATGTGAGTATGCTTGGGAAGAACATAAAAATGCTGTGCCACTGCAAACTGTCCCTTTCTTTTATCCTACCAGAGAAGCAGTTGAGAAGATCTATATCCCTTTGCTTAGCAGGGTTGTAATCGAAGGTCCCGAAAAAAATAGATTAAGAAAATTACATGAACAAGAGGTAAGTGCAGTCATATCTGTCGCTATTCAAATTTATGGCGAAAATGGGGGAGACAGAATAACTTTTGTTCCTAAAAAAGAAAAAATACAACATTATTCTTGGGACTTTAGTATTTAGCTTTCCATATATCCTTGCATAAATCCTTCTTCTGCTGTTGAAATCTCATCATTTTCCCTTAGGTCTTTTCTATGATCCTTAATATAAATATTTTGCATCATCTTTTCTTTCCAGTGGCAGACTTCTAAGAGTTTGGCTGAATAATTTTTCTATGATTCTTTTATCTAAATAGTACATTTTAGTCCCTCCATATTTTTTAGAGAATCTTTTGTTGTTTTGCTTATAAAATTCCAGATTTCTCTGTGGTAGATTAGGTTTTGATATTGTGTCCAATTAAGATAGATCTTCCTAGATAAAAACATATAATCACCTCCATAAAAATTTCTAATATTTGTTAGGAAAAGAGATTTATAAGCGCTGCGCGCGTTTGACTTTTAGGGTTATGATGCGATATATATTTTCTAATAATCACTTAATTTTCTTGCATGTCCAGTATATAGTTTAAAGGATTTTCCACCTGTTTCTGTTGTGGTTTCTTCTTTAGTTATTAGATTCGCACTAGTTAGATTATTTATTCTTCTGCTAAAGGATTTATAAGAAATATCGGGAATTAATTTTGAGATTTCACTTAGTGTTTTTCCTGGATTTTGTTTTATCGTTTCAAGAATTAAACTTTCATATTTGTCTAGCATTGATGGATCTTTGGTTTTGTAGTCTTTTAGTTTTGATATTGCTTCTGTTGCATGTTCTTGAGTTATTTTTCTTGATGCTTTGTTCTCAGCTATATTTCCTGCTTCCTTTAAAAGATAAAGTCCTGTTCTGATATCGTTTAGTTCTGCTGTTTTTTGAACAATGATATTAAAGGCCTCTTCATCAAAAACATTTTGAACAAAAGCATAATCTTTTCTTGTTTTAAGAATATCCCTGGTTTGAGCTTCTGTATAAGGTTTAAAGCTTATTTCATCTATATTCAATCTTGACATGAGCCTTTGGTCTAGTTTTAATAAGAATTCTTTATTATTTGTGATTAAGAAAATTGATTTTTTATATATGTCTTCTAAAAAATAATAAATTATTGATGAGTCTTCTATTTTATCTGCTTCATCCAGGATTAAAACACAGGTTTTTTTATTTAACCTGTTTTTGATTTCATTCATTAACTGATCTGTATTTTTATTGTGAGTAAATTTGTATCCTATTTGGTTACATATTTCTAATGCTATTTTATGTTTGGTTTCTTTTTTCCAACAGTTAATGTATAATTGTATTATGTTCTCATATTGTTCTAATTCTCTTAATACATGTTTTGTTGATACTGTTTTTCCCACTCCTGGTGGACCATAGATTAAGAGATTTTTTCCATTTCTGTTTTGAAGTAATGGTTTAATGCATAGGGCCATGTATTGTTGTTCTTGCTCTCTAAATGGAACTAGTTTTGGTTGGTAGTCATAGTCTAGGTGTTCTGGATTTAAAAAAAGAGATTCATCATCTTTAAGCATGTTATCAAATAAGCTCATGCGGTTTATGTGATTTTATAGATTTTTAATGATTTCTGTAGTGGAAAGCTATATAAAAGAATTTTAAATAAAAATGATTATGAAATCTCTTTGTAGGGCTATTATAAAAGAAGTTTTGGATAAGAAAATAAAAGCTGTTGATGGAGTCCTTAAAGTTAGGGATAGGTTATGCAAAAAGTTTAGACCTGATTCATTACCCACACTGATCCAAATTTTAAGTTATGCCACAAATGAAGAATTAAAGAAGTTAAAATTTATTCAAACCAAGCCAACCAGGGCGATATCCGGAGTTAGTGTTGTGGCAATTATGACCAAGCCTTTTAGATGCCCCCATATAAAATCTGGCTTAGGACCCTGCATAATGTGCCCAGGAGGGATTGATAGTAATTTTGGAGATGTTCCACAAAGTTATACTGGCAGAGAACCAGCAACTATGAGGGGCATAAGAAACAGATATGATTCTTATTTACAGGTTATGAACAGGTTGGAGCAATATATTCTTCTTGGAATAATTCCTGATAAGGTTGAATTAATTGTTATGGGCGGAACTTTTCCAAGTGTTAATAGGAGGTACCAAGAAACTTTTGTTAAGTATGCATTTAAGGCAATGAATGATTTTTCTAGATTGTTTTTTACAAAAGGGGTTTTTAATTTTAAGAGGTTTAAGGATTTTTTTGAGCTGCCTGGAAAAGCAGGAGATCCAAAAAGAACAAAGAAAATCCAAAAGAAATTGCTGAGATTAAAAGGGAAATGTGTTTTAGAAAAAGAACAAAAGAAAAATGAAAAGGCAAAGATAAGGTGTGTTGGTTTAACAATTGAAACTAGACCTGATTATGCAACTGAAAAAGAAGCTAAACAAATGTTAAGGTTGGGATGTACTAGAGTAGAGTTAGGGATGCAAAGTGTTTATGAAGATGTTTTGAAGTTTATGCGCAGGGGGCATAGTGTTGAAGATACAAAAAAGGCATTTAAAATTTTAAGAAATCATGGATTTAAGATTAATGTTCATTATATGATTGGTTTTAAGAGAGCTAAGGAAGAGTTAGAAGGATTAAAACAATTATTTCTGGATGAAGACTATAAACCAGATATGTTGAAGTTGTATCCGGTTATGGTTGTTAAAGGAACAAAATTATACAAATTATGGAAATCAAAGAAATATAAAGCTATTACAACAAAAGAAGCAGTCAAGGTGCTTTCTAGGTTTAAATCCTATGTTCCTAAGTATGTCAGAATTATGAGGGTTCAAAGAGATATTCCTGGTTATTTGGCTGAAGCAGGAGTAGATAGAAACAATCTTAGGCAGTATGTTAAAAAAGAGATGAATAAATATGGATTAAAATGCAAATGTATAAGGTGTAGGGAAATAAGAAATGAGAAGATAAAAAACCCTGTATTAAAGATTTTAGAATATAATGCTAATGGTGGTGAGGAGTATTTGATTAGTTTTGAGGAAAAAGACAGATTGATTGGATTTTGCAGGTTGCGGATTTTTGATAAAAAAGCTTTTGTTAGGGAATTGCATATTTATTCTAAGGTTTTGGAAATTGGTAAGAAAGGAAAAAGTTTACAGCATATGGGTTTTGGTAAAAGATTAATGAAAAAAGCAGAGGAGATCTGCAAAAAGAATAAAATTAAGAAATTATATGTTATTTCTGGTGTGGGAACAAGAGAGTATTATAGGAAGCTAGGATATAAAAAAGATGGTTATTATATGGCCAAACTCTTTTAATTATTTGTTTCTTATTTTGATTTATTCCAAACATGCTTTAATAAAATTATAAAACAGGGGCGAAGGTTTTTCAAGTTTTGACTTTAGTTCTGGATGCGATTGTGTTGCAACAAAAAATTTGTGATCTGGCAATTCAATAAATTCAGCAAGCCTTTTGTCTGAAGAAAAACCAGATATTATCAGATTATTTTTTTGCAGTATTTCATGATATTCTGGATTGACTTCATACCTATGACGATGTCTTTCAAATACCCTGCCGGTTTTATAAAATTCTTTAATTTTGCCTGAGACTATGGCTTCTTGAGATCCCAAACGCATGGTTGCTCCTTTCATATGTATATTTTTTTGTTCAGGCAGTATGTCAATAACCCTGTGTGCAATGTTTTCATTAACTTCTGTAGTGTTTGCATTATCTAAATTACATACGTTTCTTGCAAATTCAATGATTGCAAGTTGCATACCAAGACACAAACCTAGAAAGGGTATGTTGTTTTCTCTGCAATATTTGATAACATGGATCTTACCTTCAATTCCTCTGTTTCCAAATCCGCCTGGAACAATAACTCCGTTAACATTCTTAATCTTTTTTTCTATATCTTTGATATCTGTGGTTTCAACCCACCTTATGTTGATTTTGCATTTAAAATTTGCCGAACAATGGTTTAGGGCTTCAATGACGCTAGCATAAGAATCACCAAGCCGAGTGTACTTTCCACAGATCGCAATCTTAATTTCTTTATCAGGATTTTCAAGATTATTCAACAAATGTTCCCAATTCTTGATGTCCGGGTTTATTTGCAGATTGAATTTTTTATTTATTCTATCCAATAATCCCTCTTCCTTGAAGATTAAAGGAATTTTATAGATATTATCTACATCAAGCCCTGTGATGACATCTTTTTTGTCTATATTCCCAAAGATTGCTATTTTTTCTTTGATGTGATCGGTGAGTATTTCTTCACACCTTCCTATGATAATGTCTGGCTGTATTCCAATTTTTCTAAGTAAGTTTATGCTTTGTTGAGTGGGTTTTGATTTTTGTTCATTAACATTTTTTGGTATTGGAATATATGTCAGATGGATATATAGAATATTACCACTATTGACATCTTTTTTCATTTGTCTTACTGCTTCTAGAAAGAGTTGGTTTTCTATGTCTCCAACCGTGCCCCCTATTTCTATAAGTACTATGTCTGCTTTTTCTTTCTTAGCGATTTCAAAGATTTTTTGTTTTATTAGATCTGTAACATGCGGAATAAACTGCACTGTTTTTCCAAGATAATCTCCTTTTCGTTCTTTTTTCATGATCATGCTAAAAATTTTCCCCATTGTTAGGTTCCATTCTGATTTACAATTTATATTGAGGAAGCGTTCATAATGACCAAAATCCATATCAACTTCTCCCCCATCATCCAATACAAAAACTTCCCCGTGCTCTATGGGATTCATTGTCCCTGGATCTGTGTTAAGATATCCATCACACTTTATCGGGACGATTTTAAGATTTTGAGAAAGGAGTTTACCTATGCTTGCTGCAGCTACACCTTTACCTAATCCAGAAAGAACTCCACCAGTAAAGACAATAATCTTTGTTTGGCGCATTTTATAAAAAATATATATTACTATTTAAAGATTAGTGTGATTTGCTATTACTTTTGCCATTTAGGCCATCAAATCTCCTATTTTTTAAAAATAGAAAACTATATAATCTATTTAGTATTTTTAAACACCATGATAGAACTTGGTGGAAATATCATATTAGTGGGGTTTAAAGACCTAGAGCCGGCCAAATTAATAGTTGTTAAAAAAATGGTCGGAACCTATGCTAAAAAGATAGCTGATAAAGTAGAGCTAAAGGAGCTAAAAGTTGAGCTTAAACCCATTCATAATAAAGAGAAAGATGAAGAAAAACAAAAATATGAAGTAAAGGCTAATGCACATACAGATAAGAAAGACTATAATGCTGAAACAACACAGTTTAATCTATTCTATGCTTTAGATGAGGTTTTGGGCAAGATAATTACACAGGTTGAATAAAAACCTTTATAAAGCACGATATGTTGAAATTTTAAATAAGGAGAGATAAAAATGGCACAAAGAGTAGGTGGTTTTAGAAGAAAAACAAGAAGCAAATTAAGAAAATCCAAGAAAGATAGAGGCAAGATTAGCATAGCTAAACATGTTCAGCAGTTTAAGATTGGAGAAAAAGTTTGCTTAAAAGCAGAGCCTGCTGTACAAAAAGGGATGTATTTTCCTAGGTATCATGGAAAGTCTGGAATTGTCTCTGGAAAGCAAGGAAAATGCTATTATGTTAAAATAAAGGATGGGAATAAAGAAAAAACTTTATTGACACATCCTATTCATTTAAGGAGGCTTTAAATGGTTGATTTGAAAGTTATTGAAGAAAAACCAATCAGCATGGTTGAGCTTAAAAACAAGATAGCTCTAATTAAGAAAAGAGACCAAGAATTAAATTTTAGATCAAATAAAGTTCAGGAGTACCTTAATGCTTTTGTTACATTAACTGAAAAAGAAGCAAATGAATTAAAGAAAAAGATGGAAGAACTTAATATTTCAAGATTAAAAGACAGACATATTGTGAAAGTGCTGGACATTATGCCAGAGGATCTTGATGGATTAAAAGCATTATTTGCAGGTGAAAATATTACAATAAAACAAGAAGATTTAACTAGGATCTTAGAAGTTATAAGACAAAAATGAGGATAAAAGAAAATGCAACCGGTAAGAGAAGAGTGGGCGATTATATTGGACTTTTTGCCGAATGGATACCCATTCGATACAAGACCAATGCATGTAAAGACACCAATAGCTCAAGCTATAGGCCGGGACCATTTTATCCTATTAGAATTAATTCCTAAAAAAGGCATAACCCTACAGCCCCAGGAAGAAGTATACATGGGTGAAGGAAAGAGAGATAAAATTCATCATATTCTAAGCAGAATTTCTTTGAGCAAACTTACACAAACTGCTAAAGGAGAGTTAAATGTAGTTATAAATAGGTTGGTAAATGAAAAGGAACAGAAATTTGTGGATTTTTTCAGTAATGCAGGCCCAATTAATACGAGAAGACACCAAATTGAGTTGTTGCCGGGGATAGGTAAGAAACATATGTGGGAAATCTTAGAAGCTAGAAAAAATGGTCCGTTTAAGAGTTTTGCAGATATAAAGGAAAGAGTAAGGTTAATACCTGACCCTGAATCAATGATAATCAAGAGAATCTTAATGGAAATAAATGAAGAGGATAAATATAAGCTATTTGCCGGAACTTAATACTTTAGTAAAGTTTTTAAATATTATGTTTTTTTGATTTAGAATGGCCAAAAACGAAGAATTTAAACAACTGATAAGACTTGGAGACAAGGATCTTGATGGCAATAGAAGCACCTATTTTGCTTTGACTAAGATCAAAGGAGTTAGTTATGCATTTGCTAATGCATTGTGCAATATTTTTGATCTAAAAAAGACTGAAAAAATTGGAAACCTGTCTGATGACCAACTTGAAAAAATAAAAGATGCTATAAAAAATCCAAGCAAATATAAAATAAGTCCTTGGTTGTTTAATCGGCAAAAAGATTTTGATAGTGGAGAGGATCAACATCTTATTTCCTCTGACTTAAAATTAAGAAAAGATTTTGATATTAAAAGATTAAGAATGATTAAAAGTTATCGCGGTTTTAGGCATGGTTTTGGATTACCTTTAAGAGGGCAAAGAACAAAATCAAATTTTAGAAAAGGTACCACAGTGGGAGTAAAAAAGAAAGGAGCGAAAGGTAAGAAGAAATAAAAATGGGAGATCCTAAACAACAGAGAAAAAAATACAAAACACCGCTGCATCCGTGGCAAAGAGATAGATTGAATGAAGAAAGACAACTTCTTAAAGAATATGGATTAAAAAACAAAAAAGAATTATGGAAGTTTGAATCTTTGTTGAGAAAATTTAAGAGTCAAGCTAAATCTTTAATTGCAAGTAGTGGGGAACAAGCTGAAAAAGAAGGGAAACAACTTTTGGATAGATTATATAGACTGAATTTAGTTAATAAAGATACAAAAATTGAAGATGTTTTGGGTTTGTCTTTGCGGAATGTTTTAGACAGGCGATTACAAACCATGGTTTTTAATCAGAAGTTAGCTAGAACAATTAAGCAGGCCAGACAGTTTGTGGTTCATGGTCATATTTTGATTGGAAACAAAAAAGTTAATATTCCCGGTTATATTGTGTTAAGAGATGAAGAAACTAAAATCAATTTTAATCCCCGTTCCAGTATTGCTAATGAGGAACACCCAGAGAGATTAAAAGACGAAAGTGTTAAGCAAGAAATCAAAAAAGAGAAGAAGACAGAAACTAAAGAGAAACCTAAAAAAGAAGAAAAGAAAGAAAAAGTAGAAGAAAAGAAAAAAGACACTAAAAAAGAGGAAGTAAAGAAAAAATGAAAGATAGAAAAGAAAAATTAAGATGGGGAGTTGCACATATTTATTCTAGTTATAATAATACCATTATTCATGTTACAGATATTACTGGAAGTGAAACTATTGCTAAAGCTGGAGGAGGGATGATGGTTAAGGCTCATAGATTAGAGAGCAGCCCTACTGCTGCTATGAGTGCTGCTAAAAAAGTTGCAGAAGAAGCAAAAGAAAAAGGAATTAATGCCATACATGTTAAGTTAAGGGCCCCTGGAGGCCATGAAGGGCCTAGTAATCCTGGTCCTGGAGCACAGGCAGCTGTAAGAGCTTTATCCAGGTCTGGTATGAGGATTGGAATCATAGAAGATGTTACAGCTGTGCCGCATGATGGTTGTAGAAAAAGCCATAAAAGAAGAGGGAGAAGGGTTTAAATGGTGGATATTAAAGTACTGGATAAGAATAAGGAAAAGATTAGTTTGATTGTTAAAAATACTAATAGCGTTTTTATCAATACATTGAGGAGAATGATTATGGAAGAGGTTCCAACATTAGCTATTGAAGATGTTAAATTTATAGAAAATAGTTCTGCCCTGTATGATGAAATGATTGCCCATAGGTTGGGACTGGTTGCATTAAAAACTGATTTAAAAAGTTATGATATTAAGAAAAAAGGAAAAGGCAGCAAGGTTTTTACTGAACTAACTTTTAAATTAAAGGCGAAAGGACCAGGAAATGTTTATGCTGAGGAAATTAAGTTTAAAGACCCTAAGGTTAAGGCAGTATATCCAAAAACCTTGATTGCTAAACTTTTGAAAGGACAGAATTTAAATATTGAAGGGACAGCGATCTTGGGTATTGGCAAGGACCACACAAAATTTTCTCCTGGTTTGGTTTATTTCCATGGGTATCCAAATATCGAAATTATAAAACCTATGGTGGCTACTGGTGCTGTCAAGGTCTGCCCTAAACATGTTTTTAGATTAGCAAATAAAAAATTAGAGGTTGTAGATTTACTGAAATGTGATTTATGCATGGCATGTGTTAATGAATTGCCTGAAGCTATTAAAGTTGAGGGAAGTAAAAAAGATTTTATTGTTAATATTGAATCATGGGGACAGTTGAAGGCTAAAGAAATGGTTCAATATGCTATTGAGCTTTTGAATGATAAGCTTGATGAGTTTGGAAAGTTGATTAAATAAACCTGGGAGGCGGGAGTGCCGGAGTGGTCAAACGGGATGCGCTAAGGACGCATTGGCTTAGTGCCTACGCAGGTTCGAATCCTGTCTCCCGCAGTTTTGAAAAAATGGTAAAAAGAACAGGACCAAGCAATGAATATTTAAGGAATTTAATTAATGACTTAAAAGATTTAAGTAGAAAGGAAAATGTTAAGATCTGGAAAAGAATTGCTGATGACCTTAATAAACCAACGAGACAAAGAAGAGAGGTTAATTTGAGAAAAATTAATTTGCATTGCAAAGATAATGAAAGTATAATTGTTCCTGGGAAAGTATTGAGTGATGGAGAACTAAAAAAGAAAGTGACGGTAGCTGCGTGGAATTTTTCTGCTAAAGCAAAAGAAGAAATAAATAAAGTAGGGAAGACAATGACAATAAGACAATTAATGAAAGATAATCCAAAAGGAAAGAAAGTGAGGATTATTGGTTAAGATGATAATAAATGCCGAAAATCTAATTTTAGGAAGATTGGCTAGTTATGTTGCTAAAAGAGCCATTGAAGGAGAGAATGTTGATGTAGTTAATGCTGAAAAAGCAATCGTTGTTGGGAGAAGAGAAGATATCTTAGCAAAATATAGACATAAAAGAGAAAGGGGAGACCCTTTGCATGGGCCTTATTTTCCAAGACAACCTGAGAGGATTGTTAAAAGAACAATAAGAAATATGTTGCCTTATAAAAAGCCAAGGGGCAAAGAAGCCTTAAAAAGAATTAGATGTTATGAAGGTATACCAGATAATTTTAAAGATAAGAAAATGGAGATTGTTGAGGATGCTCAAATATCTGACAGGATTGTTAAATATTTATTTGTTAAAGATTTAAGTAAGCATCTTGGTGGAAAATGAAAAAATCAGATGTTGTTCATGTTTCAGGAAAGAGAAAGAGCGCAATAGCAAAAGCTACTTTGAGAAAAGGCAAAGGCATAATCAGAATTAATAGTAAACTCTTAAATGTTTATCAACCAGAATTAGCAAGATTAAGAATACAAGAGCCGCTCCACATAGCTGGAGACCTAGTTAAAAATATAAATATAACTGTTAAGGTTGGTGGGGGTGGTTGGCAGGCTCAGGCTGAGGCGTCTAGGCTTGCAATAGCCAGAGCTTTGGTTGAGTATAGTAAGGATAAAAAATTAAAACAAGATCTTTTAGATTATGACAGACATCTGCTTATTGCAGACGTGAGAAGAAAAGAGCCAAGGAAACCAAACGATTCCAAAGCCAGATCTAAAAGACAGAGCAGTAAGAGGTAATTTAATTTCTTTTTTTCTATAATTTTTGATGGTTTTAAGAACCAAGCAGAAAATATATTTTAAAATACTTCCCTAGAAGACAGAGGGGCGTGGAACTTTTAAATGAGAATTTTTTTATTTTTATTATGAAGAAAGAATTTCATTTTTATGATTTACCAAAGGAAAAAATTTACCTTAGGTTAAAGAATTCTTTTAGAAGAAAGCTTTTCAAAGAAGCACAGAAAAGATATACATCCTTTAACAAATTATCCAAGGTTCTTGATTGTTGTCCTCATAGTTTAAGTAATTGGAACAGTGGAAAATATTCCATTCCTGGAAGAATAATTTTTCACTTGTCTTATCTATTGAATAAGAGTTTTTCATTGAAGGAAATAGAAAAGAATATAACTTCCATTTCAACAGGAAGAATGACAAAAAAGCAAGGAAGTGTTGGTAAAGCAATTTCAAATCTCAAATTTCCAATCAAGATTTCTTTTAAATTATCAAGAATTGTTGCTAATTTTATTGGAGATGGATCTATTAATCTAAATTATTATTTTAATACCACCTATTTTAATAAAGAATACAAATTAATTGAAAGCCTTAAAGAGAATATAACAACTGTGTTTGGAAAAATGGACTTTAATATTAATCAAAGTAAGGACGAGGTGTATTATATCAATGTTCCTGCAATTGTTGGGTTAATTCTAGTTACTTGGTTTGGAAATTTTTATAGCAAGGTTGCAAGGGTACCATTTGAAATACTTAAAGGTGAGACAAATTGGAAAAAGGGATTTTTACAAGGGATTTATGATGATGAAGGAACTTTAGATATTAAAAGAGGTCATTTACTAATTGTTTCTTCTAGTCCATATCTGATAGAGGATATAAGCAAGCTTCTTGCTTGGTTTGAGATAAGACCGCGCAAAATATATGCTATAAATTATACAACTAATGTGAATAGACTTAATAGAGTTGCTTATCACTTGGTAATTGCCAATAGGATGTCTATAAATAGGTTTGCTAAAAATATCGGATTTTTACATCCTACAAAATTAGAAAAATTGCATAAAATGACAAGCGAAAGCTTTAAAAAGGACTGGTGAAGGTTTTTAGATATTACTATCCGGAGTTGATTAAAATAATTATCCCTTTAAGATGCATGTCATGTGGAAAGCCTGTAGGACACCTCCATGAGGATTACCTAGATAAAATAAAAAACGGCGAAGATAAAAAGAAAGCTTTGGATGATTTAGGATTAGAAAGATACTGTTGCAGGGCCTTGTTTTTAGGACATGTTGATTTATTAGATACAATAATGCAATTTAAGAAGAGTTAGTTGGCTATTAGTTTTTGCAACATATTGTAGGTATTAATAACCTTGTTCTGATAAATAACTGTTTGTTTAAAAGGCGGAATTCCTTTATATTTTCTAACAGCACCCATTCCTGCATTATAGGTTGCAATTGCCACCCTCATATCTCCTTTATTTTCATTGAGACTTTTAGCTATAGTTTCAACACAGAAATTAATTGCTGAGGGAATATGAAATCTTTGGTCAATTTCTAAAATTTCTTCGGGTGTTTTTCCTTTTATTTTTGTTAAAACCTCTTTTTTATAGTCTTTAAACAAACCTAATGCTTTTTGATAATGGTTATCTGCACTTATTTCAAGTCTTCTAGCATAGTTAAAATTATTTTGATCAAATGCTTTGTGTGCTAATTGATCCTGTTTTATAAATTTTCTCCATTCCTGCCAACCCTTGGTGAAATTTGGAGTGATTATTACATTGAATCCATATTCTTCTGCTGTTTTTGGCATTATCTGAAAAAGGCCCCCTGCACCAACCCAGGATACAGCATAAGGGTTGCTTGAGGACTCTACCTTAGCAATGGCAACAATCAGAAGAGGGTCAACCTGATAGATTTGTTTATTTTTTTCTACTGCATCAATTATTGTGTTTAGGTGAGGACGCATCTGCTGAAAATTTTCAATAATTGCCTCTAATTCCTCTCTTGTTCTAACTTCTGCTTTTGTTTCTTCTATTAATTGTTCTGGTTTTTTAGTTGGAGCAATTACATTTGAAACCAAGGAACCTGATGTTGCTGTTAGTGCTCCTAAAATCAATGCGCCCCTTATTATTTGTCCTAGTTTCATTTTAAACAATCACATCTTTTTTAGAAAAATATATTTATTGAAGAACAATTTTCTTTATAAATGTATCCCTTGCTTTTAGAAAATATGAGAGACAACTATTGGTTAGCTCAGAGACTAGAACAGATATGGCAGCTATTATTCCCTGAAGTAGAAAAGAAAAATAAAGTTATTATCAGATTTAAAGGGAAATGGAAAAATAAATTTGGGCATATTGAAAAAAAAGGAAGGAATAGCGAGATAGTGGTTAATGGCTATTTTATGGATGAAAGAATTCCTGAATTTATTGTAGATTTGACAATTGCTCATGAACTAATTCATTATATGCATGGCTTTAATAGCCCGCATAAACAGCTGTTTAAGCATCCCCATAAAGGGGGAGTAGTTAGAAAGGAATTGTTGAAGAGAGGTTTTGGTCACATCCTAAGGAAAGAAAAAGATTTTATTAAAAGAGAATGGCCTTTGTTTTTAAAGATTAAGAAAGCTCAACAAAGTTAGTTTTCGAGGATATTGTTATTTTTTTGTAAAAGCATTCGACTTCTTTGTCTTTTAAGATAATGTTTGGAATTGTGAATGAGGAAAACTCTGCTTTTTTAATTGGTACAAAGAAAAAGTTTTTTTGACTTGTTTCCATAAACTGTCTTGATATCTGATCTTGTTTTAAGATTGGTGGGGGATCTTGAAGATCTGTGTCTATGCTACTATTTTTTATGCAGATTGCTTTTATTTTTTTTGGAAGTGTTAAAGTAATTGTTTCTTTGCTTCCTTCATCCAGATAATAATATTGCTCTATTTTTTCTTTAAGGTCATTTACAAACTTGCTTAGTTGTACCTGTTCTGTATGTTTGGTTAAATCAAAGATTATTTTTGTTCCAAAGATTAATATCAGACCGCCAACAACTAGGGCGAATATCATGATAAATGGTTGAGACATAAGTTGACCTCTTTTTTTCATAAACATCTTAACCAGCTTTTATTTATATTTCTTTTGTTTGATTGGTATTCTTGTATATTTTTTACAATTTTCACAATAAATAATTACCTGATGATTCCTAATCCTTATTCTAGAGGTTTTTGGTGTCAGGTATTTGTAGCAATGTTTACAGAATTTTCTTTTTAAGCTTGGAGGAATTTTTATTCTTGATTTCATTGCAATTTTTCTTGCAATGGTTATATAACGATTGGCGATTTTTTCTGCTTGTTTGAACAATTCAATGATTCTCTCTTTGGGGATATTTTTTGAATATTTTGATTGCATGCGAATTATATTCTTTTTCAAGTATTTAAAATTTTAGAAATATAAGAGATGTGAACAGCGAACTGGATTTCCCGCTCAAAGAGCAGTAACGTCCAGAACGTCGGTCTGCTTAACATTCTTGGCCGTTCACAAATTATTTTCATTATTTTTGATTTATAAAGGTTTTGGTATGAGGAAGTAGGTGGTAAAGGGACTAGAAATAAGTCGCTTCCAGGATAACCCTAAAATATAAAAATAGTTACATATGCTTAAAGTTTAACACTATGAGTAACAAAGAAAAAATCATTAACATATTGATAGAAAGGGGAGGCGATTTACTTAAACAGCCCTACAAACTTAATACTTTCACTAAAAATCCTGAAGCAGATAAATTATTAAATAACCTAGAAAATTACCCTCACCTTTTTGTTTTAGCTTGTGTTATGGACAGACAGATTAATTCAGAAAGAGCATGGCTAATTCCCTATAAAGTTTCCAAAGAAATTAGCAGTTATGAATTCTCAACATTTTTAGAGTTAAGTCAAAATCAAATTAAAGAAATATTTAATAATAAAAAACTCCATAGATTTAATGACTTAATGGCTGAAAATTTTTATCTTGCAATCCAGAAAATTCACAATAATTACAGAGATAATGCATCTAATATTTGGAAAGATAATCCTAAAAGTGCCACTATTATTAGAAGATTTCTGGAATTTAAGGGTATTGGGGTAAAAATCGCAACAATGGCTACCAATATACTAGCAAGAGAGTTTAAAATCCCGATGCAGGATCATTTATGTATTGATATCTCACCAGATGTACATGTAAAAAGAGTTTTTAAAAGATTAGGATTTATATCTAAAGATGCCAGTAATGAAGAATTAATATATTGCGCAAGAGAGTTACATCCAAAATACCCAGGAATCTTTGATTTATCTTGTTTTGAAATTGGAAAAAAATGGTGCAATCCAAAGAATCCAAAATGTTCAGAATGTTATTTAAATGATGATTGTATCAAAATAATTTAAAATGCACATACTAACAAAATCCAAATATTTGGCTGGTTTAGAATGCCCGAGATATCTGTGGGTTGTATTTAATCAGCCTGAAAAGATAAGGAAAGCCACAATAGCTGAAGAGTTCAAGTTTAAAGAAGGAGATAAAGTGGGCCAGATGGCTAAAAAACTCTTTCCTGAAGGCATAGATCTGCCTACAGACTATAAAGAAAATATCAGGAAAACTAAAGAAGCTTTAAAGGAGAAAAAGCCTTTATTTGAGGCTGGATTTGAGTTCAATAACTGTTTCTCAAGAGCGGATATCTTAGTTCCTGTAGGTGATGAATGGGACATAATAGAAGTAAAATCCGGAACAAGAGTCAAAGATATTAATTTTCATGATGTTTCTTTCCAGAAATATGTTTATGAAGGAAATGGATTAAAGATAAGAAAATGCTTTCTTTTGCATCTGAATAAAGATTTTGTAAGAAATGGAGAGGTAGATGTTGAAAACCTGTTTGAGAAAGATGATATAACTGCTGATGTAGAAAAAGCAATCAAAGGAATAGATAAAAGAATCAAGGAATTATTTGGGTTTGTTTCTTTAAAAACTCCTCCAAAGGCAGGACTTTCTTTAACTAAAATGTTTAAAGATGGCCATCATGACTGTTTTGCGGAAGGATGTGTTGATTTACCTGAAAATCATGTATTCTGTCTTTATCGTGGGAATAAATTAGCCTGTGAACTATATGAAAATGGTGTTGAAACAATAAAAGATATTCCTGAAGATATTAAACTGAATGTAAAGCAGAAAATCCAGAGAGGTTGTGAGATTAATGGGAAAATCTATGTTGATAAGAAAGGAATTAAAGAGTTCATGAAAAAACTGCAATACCCCCTTTATTATCTGGATTTTGAAACATTTTCTACTGCTGTTCCTATGTTTGATGGTTTAAAGCCTTATTCTCAGGTTTGTTTTCAGTTTTCTTTGCATGTTGTTAAGGAAGAAGGAGAAAAGCCCGAACATTATGAATTTCTTTATGATGGAAACGAAGATCCAAGAGAAGAGTTTATTTTAGCTTTGAAGAAAGTGTTAGGTGATAAAGGTTCTGTTGTTGTTTATAATCAAAGTTTTGAGATTAACAGGTTAAAGGAGTTGGAAGAACAGTTTCCGGAACATAAAGACTGGGTTGAATCTGTTCTGAAAAGAGTTGTTGACCTGCTTATTCCATTCAGAGAGTTTAGTTATTATAATCCCAAACAGCAAGGCTCAGCTTCAATTAAAAAGGTCCTTCCAGCTTTATGTGGCAAAAGCTATGAAGGAATGGAAATAGATAACGGAGGATTAGCTTCAGTTGAGTTTTATAATATGGCTTATGGGGATTGTAAAGATAAAGAAAAAACCAGAGAGAATTTACTAAAATATTGTGAAATGGATACTTTAGCAGAGGTTATGATTGTTGAGAAGTTGGGGGAATTGGTTGAATAAGATTATATATTTTTATCAGCAATTGAACAGAGTCATTTATTTTGAATTTATCTAATTCTTCTTTTGAAGATATGTAATCGTAAATATTGTGTGCTTTTGGATTAATTTCGTTTCTTATTTTATCCAACAATTTTTTTACTTTTTCTATGTATCTTTTGATATTGCTCGGAAAATCGGATCTATTATTATATAAATTCCTTATAAGCGGGCTTAGCGTCAAAGGTTGATTAAATTCTTTATTCCACCAGATCTCTTCGTCTTCTTTTTTAGGAAATTTCTTCTCTAAAATATTATACAGAAGATTCTCAACTAATTTTCTAGATAAAAAGAAAGTTGCATTTAGATAACCATTTTTATAACATTCATTGATTTCTTCTTCTAAAGGATAATAAAATTTATCTGGATAATCACCTTTTATATCTATAAACTTATCTTCTTTTAATGGTTCCGTTATAACTTCCGGAACTTTTACTAACGTTGGCTTAGATTTTGCTTTTTTCTTTTTTCCGGTTTTTGTTTTTTGTCTTGCTTTTTTCTTATGTGATTCTTCGTCACTTCTTAGATCAATAAATAACTCTCTTATTGAAATCTGAACAAATCTTGTTAAATCTTGAAATTCCTGATTAGCAATTACTCCTTCCCTAGTTGTTGTGTCGATTATTTTAGGATTCTTTGATTTGCTAATATGAACCATACCAAATATTGCATTATTTCTTGGACTCATAGTATTGTTTTGTGCAAATAGATCTAACTCCGCCCAATCATTTCCAGGTTCACCATAAGGTTTAACTCTAAAATTGTCTCTATAGATCTTAATTCCATGATATTCTTTTAAAGTATCATTTATTTCTTTAATATCTTGTTTTGACATTTCATAATTTAGGGCATCTTTAAGATATTTTGAATTTTTATAATAAAAGAACAATTCAAAAACCGCATCCCCACAAGATAGTTTTTTATCAAGAACTATAGTGTCTTTCTTTTTCTTTCCTGTTATAGTTACGAATTCATATTGAATTCTGTTCCCGCTGATTATTTTTGTTTTTAAATAAAAAGAAGCTTTATTCAAGAAATTTTTACGAATTTTTTTAAATTGTTTAACTTCTTTATGGAACTTTGGGATTATTTTAAAGTTTTTGGAAGATTTATTCGGGGGATTTAACAAATATATGTCTCTTAATAGACTTTTTTGTATATCTATGTCATTCCAATCATGTTTTAGATCTTTTATTTCAATCTTAGTTCCACATTCTTTCTTTTTTTTCTTAAACTCATACCCCTTATTTATTACTTCGTTACACAAAACATTTGGTTTTTGGTATTCTTCCCAATTGAAGATTATTTTATAACCCTTTGTCTCATTTTTTGGGTATGTGTAGAGGATGGTTCTTTTGCCAAGACTTTCAGAAGACAGTCTTCCAATTCCTTTCTCTCCAACAGGAATCCTTTCTCCGTTGTTTATTTTGATAATTTTGGATTTATTTGGTGTTGCTATATTCATCCATTTGTTTTCTATCTCACTACTACCCATCCCGTCTCCATTGTCTGAGATTGTTATTGAAGCGTTTGTTGTATCAATCTCATTAAGGTTTATCTCTACTTTTTTAGAATTAGCATCATAAGAATTTTTTATTAATTCCAGTATAGCAATATTTTTATTACTAATTGATTCTTCCCCAAGTTTTCTTATAATATTTCCACTTACCTTAAACCTAAAAGGTATATAATTATTATTTTCATTAGTCATTTTTATTTAACCACCCATAAACAGATTTGGCTATTCTTTCGGCCATTAATGGTGGAACCGCATTGCCTATTTGTGTATATATATCTTTTTTATTTCCTTTGAATTTATAATTTTTTGGGAAACTCTGAATTAACGCACACTCTTCAGCAGAGAGCATCCTTATTGTTTTATCATCATATTTTACAAGAGCTTCCGCACCATCTTTCCAGTAACGTGCTGAAATAGTATACGAAGGTTCTTCAGGATTAAGAAAACTCCACCCAAACCCTATATTTCTCTTTTTGTTATTTCTTTCCCTCTTTTTAAATCCCTCTATCAGTTTTGCAGAATAAAACAATTTTTCATCAGCATTTGTTTTATCAGTCAGTATTTTCTTTACATTGTTCCATAATCTCAATTTTTCCCCTTCTTTTGAAAGACCATCTTTACTATGTGTTTTATCCGGAAAAGAAAAATCTAATTGTAAATTCTTTTTTGTTCCGATAATAAATATTCTGTATCTTTTCTGGGGCACCCCGTAATCTGCCGTATTAACTTTATGTACTTTGGCATTATAACCTATTTTATAAAATTCTTTAAGAATTATTTCTATTACTTTTTCATTTCTTTCATTTTTCATGGATAGTAAGCCTCTGACATTCTCCATGATAAACATCTTTGGTTTTAATCCCTTTACAATTCTAAGATATTCACGGAAAAGAGAGTTTCTTGGGTCATTTGGTCTCCTTTTCCCTGCCATACTGAACCCCTGACAAGGGGGGCCACCAACTATTACATCTATCTTCTGATTTTTCGTAAGTTTTTTTATTTCACTTACAGACAATGATTGGATATCTCTGCACAAGCCTTTTGAGTTTTTATGGTTTGAATTGAATGTTTCTATTGCATTCTTGTCTGAATCAATCCCCAAAAGAACATCAAACCCTGCTTTCTCAAATCCGTAGCTCATACCTCCTGCACCACAGAATAAATCTATAATATTTGGTTTATTTTGTGCAACAGTATTTTTTATTTTATTTACGCAACTACTAAGATTATTTTTTATTTCATGTTCCCAGAATCTTAAAACTCTCCATCCCTCTTTCTTTAGTTGAGAATTTATTTTTCTGTCTCTTATTTTATTTGTTTTTATTTTTTCAGACCAGAATTTATTATGTGCTTGGGGTTCTTTATAACATCTTGGGCATTTATGCCAGAAACATCCGTCTATAAAGACAGCAACTTTCTGTTTTGAAAATATTATATCTGGTTTTCCTATAATTTTAGCATGTATTCTGTATCCTTTCACTCCTGAAGAAAATAGTTCCTTTCTTAATTTAATTTCTGGTTTTGTGTCTTTCGCTTTTATCTGAGACATATTATAACTTCTCTGTTTTTTTGTATGTACATCAACCATTTTGAACATAGAGTCTCATAATTTCTTTAGTTTATCTAAAAAATCTTTCAGAGTAGGATTAACTAACAATTCATAATTTTTATTGAATTTTTCCAATTTCATATTATTAAGATGTTTATTAAAATAATCAAGGGATTTTTTGTCATTATCAACTAAGATGCTATGTCTATCTTCTTCTATACAAACTCTTCCTGTTGTTCCTGAACCAGCAAAAAAATCTAGAACTGTAGATCCGGGGTAGGACAGCCCCCTTACTAATCTCCTTATAACTTCTAATGGTTTTTGCGTTGGGTGACCAACCCTTTCTGTAGAACTCCCTTGTAATCTTCCTATTTCCCATACGTTAGTGGGATTTTTACCTTTTTCTATGCTCTTTGGATTAAGTCTTTTATCTTTCCTGTATACTTTTTTTGTTTTTTCGTCAAAAGGTATTCTAACATCGTCTAAATTAAAATAATACTTCTTACTTTTTGCATACCACAATATCTCTTCATGTCTATTGGAAAAAAATCTTTGTGCTCCCATCCCTGTTTTGTAATACCAGATAATTAAATTCACGAACAATAAGTTTGAGTTATGCCTTAAATGATGCATGATTTCAAGCAAATCTCCTTTTTTTCCATTTTGATATTGGTATCCTCCAAAAATAACAAAACTACCATTATCTGTTAATACTCTTTCAACTTCCTCTAACCATTGTTTTGCCCATCCTATATAATTTGTAAAAGTATCCCACACTGCTAAATCCAAATTATATGGTGGATCAATTAATATCAGCTGTATAGAAGAATCTGGAAGATTTTTCAAAAATTTGATAGAATCTTGGATAAAAAAACCATGATATGTTTTTTTTGGAACTTTAAAATCAACATACGAACTATGTTTTTTTCCATTTTTGTTGAGATAATTCATACCTCTGTGTCCTGCATTAAAATGTGATCTATTTGGCATTTTTCTTTCTCCCATTATTTAATATTTCATAATTCTTAATAAAATATTTATCTGTTAAAAAATCTCTACCATATGCCTCTTTAAGTAAGGATTCTTCTTCTGACGGTAATTTTGTAATTTTTTTATTAACAAAATCTGAAACTAATTTAATTCTGTTAGTTATATTTCCTTCACTTTCTTTTTGCAACAATTGCATAGTTTGTTTACAAATTAAAAATTTATTTATTTTTACATTGCTTCTATCCTGTTTTAATATCCCAATTGCCTCTAGAACATTTATCAGGAAAGGACATCTATGTTTTGCACCTTCTTCTGTGGCAATATCTATTCCACTTTGGTCGCAATACATTTTAACAAAAGGTGCATTAAAAAATCCTGAATAAATTGATGATTTTGAGATTGTCTTTTTTCTTTCAATTCTATAAAGATAATTTAACATTTGAGAAACGGCATGAGTCTCCAAAAATAATTCTTGAACAAATTCCTTTCTTCTTTTATTTCCTTTAATAAAATTCCAAACTAGATTATCAAATTCCTGAGGATTAAGTTTCATGTTCCATGAAGGAATCCCTTCAACATTTTTAGAAAAAGACAGATTTATTTTATTTAGTAAAGGTTTTAATATTCTATATAATTCCATTCCCTCTGGAGTTAGTTCTAAAGTATATGTTTCGTCTTGTTTATAGTTTCTATCATCAACTATTAACCCCATTTCCATTAATCCTTGCAGTTTATATTTAGTCTGTCTTTGGAATGTACCCAACCTCCCAGAACCCAAATTTCCTCTCAATCTAATATATTTATCATCAAGGCGAGTTCCTCTTCTTTTATTTGAACCTATTATCTTAATGCTAAATAATAAATGCCCCAAGTGTAAACCTTGTGGATAATGATAACTTGCTTCCGTAAACTCTCCAATCTCTCTCAAAAATTTTATCCATGAACCATAGATAGAGATATATTTTGATACTCTAAACTCTCCTTCATTATTAATATCTTCCTGTGTTGGTTTTCTTCCAAGTTTTTCCGCCAGAGTATAGTATGCATCCAATAAGTCTTCTTTTGAAATTCCTCTTTCAGCACTGTCCTGCCTATCAAGGATCTCTTCAACATCATCATCAAATTGAACCTCACAATTTGGAGTATACTCATAAATTATTTTTTCTATTCTTCCAGTTTTCTCATTCTTTTTTTCTTTAGATTTTTTAGAAAGATATTCTCTAATTTTATTTGCTTTTTTGTAATTACCTATAAAATCTAAAATAATTACTCTTTCCTTACCAGAACATAACCTTAACCCTCTCCCTAACTGTTGCATAAACACAGTTTTTGATTCTGTTGGTCTAAGAAACAACAATACTCTAACATCTGGAAAATCAACACCCTCATTAAATAAATCCACAGTAAAAGCTACAGCATATTTACTTTTCCTGAACTCTTTAATTTTTTTATCTCTGTCTTCTGTTTCTGAATTTATTGATATAGCAGGGATACCATTCTCATTAAAAAATTCTGCCATACGATTAGCATGTTTTATTGAACAACAAAAACCTATTGCTTTATTTCCATCTCCTTTATTCAGGTATTCTTCTAAAATTCTTTTATTTCTCTTCTCAATAATTAAATATTTATCAAGATCCTGAACATTGTATTTTTGTCCATTATGCCTGATTTTTGAATAATTGATATCATCTTTTAATCCATGATAAGAATAAGGCACTAAGAATCCATTTTCTATAGCTTCACTTAATGTGTATTCAAAAACTTTATTGTATTCGAATAATTCAAAAATATCTTTTCTATCCATCCTATCAGGTGTAGCAGTCATTCCAAGGATGAATTTTTTCGGTTCAAAATATTTAATAATCGCCTGATATGTTGGAGCTTGTCCATGATGTACTTCATCTACAATAATGTAATCAAATTCATCTTTACCAAATAAGGATAAATAATTTGGGTTCCTTAATGTATCTTTTGAAGCAAAGAGAACTTTTGAGTCTTCAAGGTGTTCCTTAACTTCTCCGGTTAATAATCCTAATTTTGCCTCTGGCCACACTTTTTCAAAGGCATCTTTTGATTGACTAAGAATATCTAATCTATGAACAATAAATAACACCCTCCCATTAAATTTCTTAGCATCAAATGCAGATAAAAAAGTTTTACCTGTTCCTGTAGGTAAAACAACAATTCCCTTTTTCCAACCCCTTTCTCTGTAAAAATCAAGAGCCTCTAATGCTTTTTCTTGTAAATAGTGAGGTTTAATAGCATCTTCAGATATTAATTCAGGAAGATTCTTTGATAGGATCTTATGCAATGAATCTACAACTCTTTTTCTCCATCTCTCATCTTGAAGTTGATTAAAGGAAAATCTTTGCAGTTTCCATCCAGCATTTAGAATCTCATTCTGTCTTTGCAAATTATCATCAAACATTTCGTTTGGGATTATCCCTTCTGCATGATATGTTTCTCCATTTACTTCTAAAGCAATTTTTTTGTTATCTTTTATTAAAGCAAAATCAATTCTCCTTAATCTTCCTTCAGAGTCAATGAAAGGATATTGGGGAATTACATATTTAATTCCTTTCTCTCCTAATAAGGGGAATAAAAATTCATTAACAAACAGTTTTTCACTTTCTTGGACTATTCTACTTCCATACACTTTATAAAATTCTTTAAGACTAACTTTTTCTTTATTTTCTAATAGATTTTCTCTAGTAAGCAATTTTTTATCCATCATTTGGCTAACTCCTTCACAGCATCAGCAGGATCCTTTAATTTATATAGTCTTTTTCTGGAGTCTTCAGGATCTAATGTTAAATCCAGCCAGCCGAATTTTTTAAGTCTTGAGAGGACAATACTGGTATTGGTTATCTTCAGTAAATCTTCTGCCTGCTGGTGGGTAAACTGCTTATCTTTGAATTTAAACCATAATTTAGAATAGTGCTTCATAATCCATTTTGGAAGAGGAGATATTAAATTACCCATTTGGTTAATTATTGTATAATTAGTATATAAAGATTTCTATATCCCACTATAATAATATTTATATATTAGTTAACCTTATAGTATATTAATTAACTAAATAAGATAAACCAGAGAAGACGAAGTTTCGACGCAACATCTCCTCTGGTATGGAGTCCGGAATGAACCCCACAAATAGAAGTAAGAAAAAGGAATTTAATAAATCTTCCCCTAATCTGAAGTCTAAAGAGATAAAGAGAATTACAAAACTTCTCAAAAAGAAAGTTTATCCTTCAATCAAACTGAAGATGCACCATAACTCAAAGTATTCTGAAACAGACTTTCTTGACTTATTAACCTATGTTGCAGTAACCCATGACTTCACAAATAATGGATCAAAAACATTTGAATTATTAAAGGAAAACACTCCCGCATCAAACACAGTTATACATCATATCAAGAAACTTCATCCTGAGTATGTTGAAAAACTATTCATAAAAACATTTGATAAATTAATTAAAGAAGCAACAAAATACAAACCCTTTAGGCAAAGAGTAGATTTAGCAATTGACATAACAGAACAGATGTATTACGGAGATAAAAACGACTACATGGTGTGTGAAACAAAGCCAAAAGACGGAACTTCTCACTGCTTCAAATACATTACAATAAATGTAGTTGAAAATGGTAAAAGATTTACTTTACTTGCATTACCAATGCATAAATTTACAACAAAGGCAAAAGTTGTAAGGAGACTGATAACTTATGCAAAATCAAAAGTCAAAATAAGATATATTTACCTAGACAGAGGCTTCTTTAATTCTGAAATTATTAATTTACTGAAAGAATTAAGAGTTAAATTTCTCATGCCTGCTGTCCAGAATGTAAAAATACAGAGATATATGAAAAAATATGAAGGAATACAGTCAAGGATTATAGATTATGATATGGGCTACAGAAAATACAACAGAGCAGAATTTAAGCTTGTATTCGTCAATGACAAACAGGGAACTAAGAGAACATTTGCCACAAATATCGTTATTGGAGAACAGATAGCACATTACTACTTTAAATGGTATTCAAAAAGATGGGGAATTGAGACATCTTACAGAGTTAAAGGAGATTTTAAAGCAAGGACAACATCAAAGTATTATTCAGTAAGATTGTTTTATTTTATGTGGTCTGTCTGCTTGTATAATATCTGGGTTTTAGTTAGTCTGGTTGTTGCTTTAATATTCTTTATTGATTTAAAGAAGCCATTAGTTACTGCTAAATTATTTGGAACTGTTCTTTATTCTTCGGAACCAAAAGGAATAACGTAACATAGCGTGAGCTCTCTTATTTTGATGAGGTAACAGAATTTTGCTGAACTCCATTTAACCACCAATTCACTTTAATAGTTTTACTATCTGGAATTTTATGGATTCCATTAATATGCTTTTTAGCTAATCTTTTTTTACTGATATCTGCATTTGGATCATCAATGTGGACAACTAAATCAATGTTCCACATCTTCTCCTTATCGTCAAATCTTGTAATAATATTAAATGAAGTCTTTTTAGTTTTTATTTGAGTATTATGGACTATTGGTTGAGGATTAAAAATCTGTCCACCACTTGCCCATGAGTATTGTTGATTAATTCCATCCTTAGGGTCATTTGTAGAGTTTGGAATATAACTTGCCGTATAAGTTTCTTCCAATTGGGAGGGATCTATACCTATCTCTTGGAATTTGGCAGATAGATCTATACTCTTTCTAGGACTTTTCCCAGAATCATATTCTACCTCAATCTCAATTAAATAAGTCATATCTATTTTAGAAAGGAAAGCTTTTATTTACTTTGCGATCTACTGATGATTGGCTTTGTGTATAAAGTCCTTAAAATGAGCTATTTTTTACACAGGAGCGACTAAATACACAAAGCTGGTATAATTATATTGTTAAGTTAAAGGGATTTTAAAAACTAATGAAACTAAAAGAAAAGAAAGTAGTTAGAAAAGAGTATAGCCCTTAATTCCATAATGAATTTCTATTAGTCTTATGGCCCTTAACCTATCTTTATTTTTACAGAAGCTAACACGAACCACATATTCAGGTGATTTGTCTTTTTTTCTTGGTTTTGTTTGTTTAAGGAAGCATACTTTATACCATTCTATTGTTCCATCTTGTCTTAATCCTTCAACAAAGTTCCCTAAATCCTCTAAGAACTTTTTTTTTGCTCTTGCTTCAAGATTATCTGTTTCTTTTCTGATAATTATGCTTTTTTTACTTCTTGTAGAACGAATCGTCACCTCTCCCATAAACTATTGTTTATCCTTGAAGTTTATAAGAATTTTTTTAGTGCAATATGATGTTTTTAAAACTAGAAAAGTTTTCCCTGTTGGGGTTTTTGCGGTCTATTCTGCTCAATTCTTGGTTTTCTTTGTACGAATCCCACTAATTTTCCATGCGATAAATTTGTTTCTTTTATTGTAACTACTTTTTAGAGACTATAAAATAGAAAGGTTTAAATATTAGAATATTGGTTGTTTTAATATGGAAAGACCAACACCAAAGAAAGAGATGGTTAATGCATTATTTGGAGAAGATGTTCCATTAGTTAAATTAGCTTGTTCTGGTCTAATGGAGGTTCCTTTACATAGGTTTTATTCCCATATAAATTTTAAGGATCTTCTTGTTTTTGCTATCGGTTCTAGATATGCTAGAGAAAATTATTTAGATAGTTTTATTAAATCTATTGAGAATCGTTCTGCCTATCAAATTTTTGATGATGTGGCTAGAATAGAAATTGATGGGTATAGTATTTTTCAGTTATTGGGAGCTAGAGAAGCTAGATTGCCAAAGAATTTAAGTAAACAATATGATAAACTTAATCCTTATAGAACAAAAGATTTAGAGACTAGATTGGGAAGGGTGGATGAAAGATTTGTTCGATTACTAGAAGGAAATTTACAAAAAAGACCTAAAGAATTTGTTTCTGAAGGAAGATATATTAATACTCCTGCTGATAGAAGGGATAATTTAGTGTGTGCAGGTTTTTTGCCTATGAGTTTAAGAGGGCGTTCAAATAGGGAAATTGTTGAAGCTCATGTAGGTCAGATCGTAAGATTGATTTCAGGATATCCCACAGAAGTTAAACCAGTTGAGCCAACTTTATTCTAAATTAACTTAAGTTCCTTTATTACTTCATCTATTTTTTTATCAGAATCAGGACCTATTGCTAAACAAGTAATTGTTCCGGGCTTTATTGTTGTCAGACCTGCATCTTTTATTAGTGCTGTTGAGAGTTTTAGTTTTTTTGCCTTTCTTTCATGGGCTTTTAATTCCTTTAGGTTTGCTACTTTTAGAACAACTTTTTTCATTCCTTGTAACTTCCAGGCTTTAACTTTAAATGCCGAGGATTTTAGTGTTGCTTCAACTGAAGCATGTG
>JAFCDT010000041.1 GCA_017609525.1 Candidatus Woesearchaeota archaeon
AAAAGAACAGCTAGATGTAAATATGATTCAAAAGTTGTTTCAGGAGCAGATAAAGGATATCACTTTCAAGGTGGCAAGTCCAGAAGATTTAGAGAAATGGATGTTACCATTAATCCAATAAATTTAGCGGGGTGGAAAAAATGAACATAATACCAATAGGAGAAAGAGTTTTGTTAGAACAAGCTAAAAAAGAAGAAAAGACAGCAGGAGGAATTTACATTCCTGAAGATGCACAAAAAGAAAAGAAAGAAGGCACTATAATAGGAGTTGGAACATTTAGAGATGGTAAAGAACTGCCTCTTAAAAAAGGTGACAGAGTTATTTATGGCGGTTATTCTAGCGAAGATTTTGAAATCGATGGGAAAAAATACTTGTTGGTTGATTTTAAAGATATTTTAGCTAAGATTGGGGGTGGAGCACAATGAGCAGTAAACAAATCATGTTCGATGATCATGCCAGACAGGCTTTACTAAAAGGGATAGATAAAGTTGCTAATACTGTAAAAGTTACTTTAGGTCCAAAAGGAAGAAATGTTGTTTTAGACAAATCTGGAACTCCAACAGTTACTAATGATGGAGTAACTATTGCTAAGGAAATTGAGCTAAAAGATAAATTTGAGAATATGGGTGCAAAATTAGTCAAAGAAGTGGCTTCAAAAACTCAGGACATTGCTGGAGACGGAACAACAACTGCGACTTTATTAGCTCAATCAATGGTTACTGAGGGTCTGAAAAATATTACTGCTGGTTCTAATCCAATGGATGTCAAGCGAGGAATCGAGCAGGCAACGAAAGCGGTTGTGAAATTCTTAAAGCATAAAAGCGTTGATGTTAAAGATAAAGAAAAAATCACGCAAGTTGCCACTATCTCTGCTAATAATGACGAAGTTATCGGAAGATTAATTGCAGATGCAATGGAAAAAGTTGGCAATGATGGTGTCATTACTGTGGAAGATGGAAAAAGCATTGAAACTGATTTGGAAGTTGTAGAAGGGATGCAGTTTGAGCAAGGATTTCTATCTCCATATATGGCAACAGATCACGAAAAAATGGTCTGTGAATTTGAAGAGCCATATATCTTATTAGTAGAGAAGAAAATCAGTACCATGAAGCAGTTAGTTCCAGTCTTAGAAACTGTTGCTAGAGAAGGAAAACCTCTTTTAATAATCTCTGAAGACATTGAAGGAGAAGCACAGACAGGATTAATATTAAACCTGATTAGAGGTTCTCTAAAAGTCTGTGCAGTAAAATCTCCCGGTTTTGGTGACGACCAGAAAGAAATGTTGGAAGATATTGCCATTCTTACAGGCGGAAAAGTTGTTAGTGAAGACAAAGGGATGAAAGTTGAAAACTTTGTTACAGAATGGTTGGGTTCTGCCAGAAAGATTAAAGTTGATGGCGACAAAACCATTATTGTGGAAGGCAAAGGCAAGAAAGAAGATATTGAAAAAAGAAAGAAGCTGATTGAATCTCAAATTGCTGTTGCTGATATGGACTTTAAGAAAACAGACCTAAAAAAGAGATTAGCCAAGCTAGGTGGAGGTGTTGCTGTTATTAAAGTGGGAGCAGCTACTGAAACAGAGATGAAAGAGAAAAAGATGAGAATTGATGATGCCCTCAATGCAACAAAAGCAGCAGTCGAAGAAGGGGTTGTTGCTGGTGGAGGATTGATGCTTCTTCAAGCCACAAAAATTCTTGAAGATATGAAGCTTGAAGAAGATCAGCAAGTAGGTTTAGGAATTGTTAAGAGAGCGATTGAGGAACCAATTAGGCAGATAGCGAAAAATGCCGGTAAAGAAGGAGCAGAAGTTGTCTCGAAGCTGAAAAACCAGAAAGATGGCAATATTGGATATAATGCAAAAACAGATGCCTATGAAGATTTATTTAAATCAGGCGTTATTGATCCGACTAAAGTTGTAAGAAGTGGGGTGCAGAATGCTTCATCTATTGCAGCAATGGTTCTGACAACAGAGTCTTTAGTTACAGAGATTGATGAAGAGAAAGACGAGAAAAGCCCTGTAATAGTTATGTAGACAAAACGCCCCTTTTTTTTAATTTTTATTTTCTTTAATTTTAAGGAACTCCCCCGTTAGTTTACAGTTAGTGAAAACTACGCCAAGCCCAAAAAAGTGTTGAAGGAAAATTTGAGATTGCATTTAACACCAGGCCCTGTTAAATCCTTTTTTGATTTATCAAAAAACCGAGAGCCGAAGGCTCTTTAAGTCAAAGAAGTTAGGGAGTCGCCGTAAAATATCAATTAATTCATTATTTGTGGATTTTTTTTAATCATTCTTGTAATAATAAAAGGAAATATAATTGTAGTAACTAAAGCCATGATTATTAAAGAAGAATATAACCCAACAGGGATAAGACCTGTTCTAAAAGCAAGAAGAACAATTGCAAGTTCAATAGCGCCTCTGCTGTTCATACCCCATCCAATAAGATAAAGTTGCTTCAATTTAAAATTCGTAAATGGTTTTATAAGTAATGCGCCAATTAATTTTCCTGATATAGCAATGACCAAAATCAAAATAAGTAAGATTGGATCTAAAAATAGAGAAGATAAATCAAAATGCAAGCCCATTGAGATAAAAAAGAAAGGAATAATTGTCAAAATAAGGACGTTTTCCATATGTCTTGCCCAACTCTTTTTTTCAACAGCATTAGTTGGAACAATTACACCTATAAAAAAAGCGATAATTGCTCCTGCTATTAACATGTCTTCTTTGGCGTGGGCTGTTTTAAAAAATACAGTAACTGTAATGAATAAAACTAATCCTAAAATATCATCAATAATTCCAGCACCCATCATTGCTGAACCAACCCTTGTCCGTAATTTTTTAAGTTCTAATAAAACTCTTGCTTTGGTTGCTTCTGCTGTTATACTTATGGCAATTCCCACAATCAAAGAAACCTCTAAAGGAAAACCTAGTAACAGAAATATTACAAAACCTAATATAAAAGGAATTAGAGCTGCAAAAATAGCAATAAAAAAAGCATCTTTCTTTTCTGTTTTTAGGATTTTCCAAGAACTCTCCAATCCAGCAAGAAACATTAGACAAAGAAGTCCAATGTCTCCTAAAACAAAAATAAAACCCTCGTTTGGTGCAATAATCTCTTTATTGATAAATGGAAAACCAATAATCAAACCAGCAAATATCAATGCAACCACAGAAGGAATTCTTATTTTTTTAGCTAATGAAGTAAACAAATAAGAAAATAATAATACAATAATTAAAGTAATAATTAAGTTCATATACTTTATTAAATGTGGTTACTATAAATTACTTTCGGAAGGCGACCCCCTTATCTTCTTAGAAATTGCCCTATTCTATTTTTTTAGGACTTCAAATTTATTGAGTTTAACACCCTGTTAAATCCTTTTTTGATTTATCAAAAAACCGAGAGCCGAAGGCTCGGAGGAGTCGTCGTGTATCAGATTTTAGTTTAAAGGAGTTGCCGCCTTTTATAAAAAGATTTAAATAGTAAATTACTTAGTTTTAGTATATGAGGTGATACTTATGAAATTTGAATTATGGGATCCGTTTGAAGAAATGAGGAATTTCAGAAAACAAATGGACAAGATGATGGAAGATTTCTGGGCAAAGGAGAGAAGTCTAATGAAAAGGATGGATATCAAAGAACCTTCTGTGGATATTGAAGATAAGAAAAATGAATTAAAGATAACAGCAGATTTGCCAGGAGTAGATAAAAAAGATATCGAAATAAATGTAGGACAAGATAGTATAGAAATTAAAGCGCAAAAAAAGAAAGAAGCAGAAGTCAAGAGGAAAAATTTCTATAGGCAGGAAAGAGCTTTTAGTGGTTTTTATAGAGCACTTTCATTGCCAGCAATAGTTAATCCTGACAAGGCAAAATCTTCCTTTAAAGATGGAATTTTAAAGATAAATTTACCTAAAATAAGAGAATTACCTAAGAAAAGCAAAAGATTAGCTATAAAATAAATTTTTCTTTTTTATCTAACTTTTGTGGCGGAAACCCCCTTTTAATAAAACTACACGACGATTGAATACAACATCCTGGGTAACCCTTGTTAAATACCCTGAGCCGAATAAGCAAAGCATTATGAGGTGAGAGTGCAACGTGGTCGAGGATTTGCGTAGCAAATCCGAAGAAGTTAAGGCTTGGCGACCCTTAACATTCAATTTATAGTAAAATATATTTAGATTAGTAAAAATGGCAGAAAAAATAGCGAAAAGTTTATATAGTACAGTTGTAATACATATGTACT
>JAFCDT010000042.1 GCA_017609525.1 Candidatus Woesearchaeota archaeon
AGATTTAAAAAATATAGATGGAGGGCTTTGCTCAGCTTCTTAGTTAGTTTTATCATAATGTTTGTATTAGTATTTGTTTTATCTCACTACAAGATATTTGAATTAATATAAAACAGAATATGTTGATAAATATATAACAAAATATAAAGATAAAATAATTACTGACGACGAAGAAACCCAAAGACTTAACGATGAACTAAAAAAAATTAAAGATGATTTAGACAAAAGAGACAGGGCGATTAAGATGGCTACTATCCTTCTAATTATTATGGCTCTTGCTTATCTACCTCTTTTAATTTATATTATTAAAACTAGAAAGAAACAAAAAAAGCAAAAAAATAAAAACCCTAAAAGCATCTAATTTTATGGAAGAAACTAAAGAGAATGTGAATGAGGAAATAAAAAAAGATTTTGAAAGTTTACCCTCAAGAGTTATAAAATGAGGAAATAAAAAAAGATTTTGAAAGTTTACCCTCAAGAGTTATAAAAATTTCGGGGGCTACAGCATCAATCGCAATAATCACAACAATTCTATATGCTTTTGGAATTATTCCTTTGAGTACTATTACTGCAATAGGATTATTTGTCTCATTACCTTTAGTTTATTCTTTTATTTTTGGGGTAATATTTAACAAGCCAAACTTTGTTTCAGTTCTTAGACATTATGGTTTTCTTGTTTATATTTTAGTCGCACTAGGGGTTTATTTAATGATATTAAAACCAGATTCAATTATTTTAGGTTTTAGGTACTTTTTTCATTTTATCCTTGGATTAGTTATTTCAGTAGTGGGCTATTTTTCCTATGCAATTACTTATAGATTATCAAGAAGATTTAAAAAATATAGATGGAGGGCTTTGCTCAGCTTCTTAGTTAGTTTTATCATAATGTTTGTATTAGTATTTGTTTTATCTCACTACAAGATATTTGAATTAATATAAAACTTAATATAAAACTGGTAAAAATGATTGGACCAACAAAACTTATATTTAGAGGAATTTTTTTCTTAGGTAGATTCATTTTTAGATATTGGTGGATGTGGTTAACCCTCATACTTTTATCTTCTGCAATGGTTGGCTCAATAAAAGAAGGGATAGAACAAGATAATTTAAAAATTCCGATGCGGGATGCTGGATTATTTTTAGTAAACTCCGATGAAAAAATTTATGATAAAGTACAAGACTTAGAATTTGAAATGCCAAAAAAAACAAGTTCTTTAAAAGAAATTCCTTATTATTTAGATTTTGGTTGGTATATTTTAAAAAACCTTTTTGTGCCACTTTGGATGGTTGTTTTCAATTTTATGCTTTTTTACAAGATTTTTTTGTTTGTTTTGGGGGATGCCTCAAAAAAGTTAAGGGCAGTAATTGTTTCAATTTTTGCTATGGTCTTTATTCAAATTATGGTTAGTGGCATCCCTTTTAGAGGAATTTGGAGCTTAAGTAAATTTATAATTGGTGTTCTCTAAAATGTGGAAAGAAGTAGACAGATTAGAGAAAGACATAATTTTATGTATTCATAAGCAACCACTTTCAATTACAGAAATTGCTAAAAAAGTAAAGAGAGATAAATCAACAATAAGTTCAACAATAAAAAGGTTAGAAGAACAAGAAATAGTAAAAAAATCTCATGATTATTCAAAAGATGCAAGAAAAACAGAGATTTCAATAAACCACAAAAGGATAAGGATAGAAAAATCCCATATGTTTTATTTAACTTATTATATCTTGATTTGTATTTCTTTGATTTTTTCAGGCATAATCTCATCGATTTTGAAAAATCCTCTTTTTTTTCTAGGTTCTATAATTATCGCCCTACCAATTTTTTTATTAATGCTTTATGAGGTTTATGTTAAGGAAGATAAAACCATCGTCGAGAAAAACCCAAAACTAAAAGAAAAAAAATCAAAAATAGAGGCAGACCAAAAGATTGAAAGTAGTTTTAACCCCCAAACTAATTAGTTTTATTGATAGGAACATCTAACCCTTTAAATACATCTTTTCCTTCTATATTTTAGTTATTTTGACCTCCCTTTAGGGGAGATATGAAGATACAAATGAAAGGAGGAAAATTACTATGAAACAAAAAGGAAAACGTGGTATGGCTTCGTGGTTGGTTATACTTATAGTTTTGGGTGTTGTTGCTATTTTGGGAACAGGTGTTTATTATGTTGCAACTTTATCAATTCCCACAGTGCCTGTAGAGGTAGACTATGATGGTGAGTTTGATGACGCTTTTTTAGCGGCTAAAGGAGATTTCTACTCTGATTTTACAGAAGGAACAGATTGTAATATCACTAGCGATGTTCTTGGTGGTTCTGGATATAGTTCTTGTATTTATGATACAACAACAAATCTAGGAATTACTCAGAATAGTACAGAGTATAGGCTTGACTTGGTTGTTGACATCGATAATGATGTAGAAAACATGGAAATTGAAGGAAAGCTTCAGAATACAGGAACAGGACAAGCAAAGGATGACATTGTCATTGTAGAGGCTGAGTTATGGACTTATGAAGAATCAGACGAAACTGTGTTAGTTTACGAAATTCCTATCGATAATGAAGATGGTGAATTTGAAGGTGAAACAGGAGTTTTGGCTGGAAATGAATATGTTCTTCATCTTGTTTTAAAGACAAAGTTGATTGACCCAGCATTTGCAGATGCCGATGATATAATGAGAATAAAGCTTGATTTGACTACTGACGGAGATACTGATGCGGCTAGAATTACACTAGAAGAGTAATAATTTATTTTCATAATTTGAGAAAATGAGAAAATTAAATTTATTACTCTTAAGTGTAGCGTTGCTGTTTACTCTTCCAGTTGTTTTGGCGTCAATACAAAACTCAATTATAAATGTTGCAGGAAATGATAGTGTTTTGTTTTTTAACTTCACAACAACACAAGTTAGTACAAATCCAGGAATCGGTGAGGATGTTAGTTATATTACACAAATTGGTGTGAATAGTAGTGATGCTGATTTTAATTTATCAGACTTTTACTTTTATTTGCCAGAGAACTCATCTACAGTTATAGCTACAGATTTTACATTGCATAATATCACTAATGATGCGTTAAATGCCACATCATTTGTTATTGGAGATTATAATGCTGTGATATTTAATAATACAGAGAATTTTTTCTTTGTGCATCCTAATGCATCAATTTTTAATATAACTTGGAAACTATCTAGTCCAATTGCTGCAACAAAACTTGCTACAACTAGGGCAGGAAGAGCATATACTGAAACTTGGAATATAACTAGTGCTGCAACTAATCTGACAATTACTAATGCGAGTTTGACAGTGATTCCACAATATTGGTATACTCGGATAGGCGCCCCAACGACAGTTACTTTCAATGCTACTGCAAAGGATTCAGCTTCAAATGTTACTCATATAGAAGTATGGACTGATTTGAATTTAAATGAGTCAACTGGAAATCTGATTAGGTATGGTTCAGGATATCAAACTTTAAGTGTTACTTATAATGGACCTGTTGTTGATGCAAGTAGTGGAAGTAGTCCTTCTGGACTTGCTACAGCAATCCCTACACTAACTAGAGAGAACCTAATGAAATGGTTCTTCATTATTTTAGGGGGATTGGTGGTGGTTGGAATAACTGTGAGTTTGGTACTCTTGCTAAAGAAGAAATAAGATTGTTTTTTAATTTTTTATACTCTGTTAAAGAGATTATAAGGGAAAAGAAAAGTTAGAGAAAACTAAAATGATAGACACAAGTGAAAGGAGGCAAAAAATCAAATGTTTGGAATAAGCGGAACTGCTTTAGGAGCAATCCTGAGGGCGAAAGACAAAAGTTATAAAGAAATTTCAATTGTCGGATTAGTTTATGCGATAGTTATATTATTGATTTCTTTAGTTGTATTACTTGTAGGAACATCAACAATTGATACCTTAATGGCTTGGATACCCGAAAGTATTGCTTTAGGATTAACAGCAGGTATTGGATTAGCAGTTATGGGGGCAATTTTAGCGGGAGTTACTGCCTTTGTTTCATTAATCCTTGGTGCAGTGATTTGGGATATCTCTGAAGCAATAATTAAGGGGGTTAAATAAATGTTTTGGAAGGATTTGAAATGGGAAAAGAAAAATTACTTGTAGTTTTTGCATTATTTTTTATAGTTCTACTTTCTTTTTTTGTTATGGCAAGGGATGTCCAAGTCCCAGAAGGTATGACCCTCCGAGAGTTCAAACAAGAAGTTTCAAGAGCAAATAGTTATGGTTTTCTTTCTTTATTAAGCACAGGGACTTGGAGAACTTGTACCTCTGATTATCCTTCTGGAACTTTTTATCCTTCTTCTTGTAATCCTTGTTCTTCTGGTGAGATATCAAGTAATTGTGTTTATTCTTGCCAAGGGGAATCTGCGTCTAGAGCCTGTTGTTCTAGCCTTTATTCATGTTCATTACCCCTTTGTTGTAATTCCAGATTTATAGATAAGATGTGTTATTGTACTCAACCAGCAACACAATGTTCTGGGGGGGGAGACCCTTGGGAAGTAAGATGTCAAGGAGATAATCTTTATAGATGTTCTGATGATGGAGTTTGGGAATTTTTTGAGGAGTGTGAAGATGGGTGTGAAAATGCATATTGTATAAGTTGTACTCCCAGATATGAAAAAAGATGTGTTGGAGATGATGTTTGGTATTATGATAGTTGTGGAAATAAAGATGAATTAAAAGAAGGGTGTGATTATAAATGTGAAAATGGGAGATGTGTATCTGACCCTTGTCAATATATAACCTGCGAAGACAAGTGTCAGAACTCAATAAGATATTATAATGGATATTGTTCTGAAGGAGAATGTGTTTATGAAGAAGAGGCTTGTGATTTTGGATGTTCTGGAAAGTTA
>JAFCDT010000043.1 GCA_017609525.1 Candidatus Woesearchaeota archaeon
CACATCTTCATTACTTTTTCCTTATTCAAAGTTAAAGTATCATCGCAAAACATAATATGCTTAATCCCGTAACCCTTAACAACATTCTCAATCTCATCCATGATGTCTTCTATTTCTCTATATCTCGTCTTCCCAGGAAACATAGTGTCAACACCACAGAAAATACAGTTAAACGGACAACCTCTTTGGGTCATAATAGAAGTAACAGGAACTAAACCACGGCCAGGAACACTCCAGATATATTTATAAGTTTTTAATAAATGTCTGGCAGGCCTAGGGATTGTTCTTAAATCTTTAATTGGTTCTCTTCTTGGATTAATGATTATTTTTCCATCTTTTCTATAGGCTATTCCTTTAATCTTGCTAATATCTTTTTTAGCTTCTAATTTCTCTAATAACTCCTTGAATGTCTCCTCAGCTTCGCCAATAATCCCGTAATCTGCTGACCTAGTTTCATCCATAGTCCTTTCAGGCAGTGCAGTAATATGAAAACCACCAAAGACAGTTATTATATTGGGATCAAATTCCTTAGTTTTATCCAAAATCATTCTTGCAGGAGCATAGATTGGTGTTGTTGCAGTAGTTCCAACTAAATCAGGTTTTAAGTTCTTAATCTGTTCAATAACATCATTAACAGACATCTCTTCAACATCAGCATCCACTAAAGTAACCTTATGGCCTAGTTTTTCAGCAACAGCTGCAATATAGGCAATACCCAAAGGCATCTGGGGCTGAGCACCAACTTTGGCAGCAGCCTTATACTGGCCATAAGCCTCTACAAATGGTGGATTTACCAAAAAAATATTCATCTCCAAAGCCTCCTGCATCCCTTGCACACATTAGGAACTTTTTTATTAATCAATAATCTTCTTAAGTTTTTATATTCTTGATTATTCCATATTTTTTTGAAATCTTGCTTTAATAAATTGCCTAATTTAGGATTATTGGGGTCTAAAACCAAACAACATGGATTGACATCTCCCATATAATTGACATAAATCTGACTCCACAACCAATTGCATTTTCCTTCATCAAACAAAATGCTGATATTCCTTCTCTTAGCTAATTCTTTATTTTTCTTAATCTCCCTGATTAGCTCTTTTTCACTAATTAATTGTTCTTTTAAAAAATTAGTTTCATAATGCTTGACATAAAACTCATTAGTCAACAATCTCTGAAAAATTAACTCATTAATCCCCATCTCAGAAAAAAACTTGATAAACTCAGGAATTTCTTTTAGATTGTCCTTAATGATCGTCATTCCAATGCTCATCTTCAATTTTTTCTTTCTTCCTTTTCTCATTTCAGATAACCTTTTGATATTATCAATAAGAACATCAAACTTTACACCCTTTCTTATGCTTTCACAAGTTTCCTTGTCAATAGAATCCACAGAAATTACAATTTCATCTAATTTGGATTCAATTATTTTTTTAGCCATTTCTGAATTCAATAAAGTTCCATTGCTTGTAGTTGTAACTATAATCCCTTTATCAGAAGCATAATTAATCATTCTAAAAATATCTTTGTGTAAGAAAGGTTCACCCTGCCCTTGTAAATGGACACGAATCAAGCCTTTTAACTTGTTAATAATAATCTTGTAATTCTCAAAACTCATATCTCCAAAACCAAAAGGAAGGTCATGTCTTATACATGTTTCACATTTCAAATTACAATTGTTAGTTGGTTCAATTAGGGCATAAATTGGATAATTCCCTACTCTTTCTTTTTTAGGACCAAATCTCGCATAGCTTGCATTACTAAATAAAAAAACCCTTCTACTAAAACCCTGGTTCTTTGTAGATCGAGAGAATTTACTCAAATACCCAAAAGCCCTTTCTAATCTCACTTTAACCCCCCTCGGACTTTAAACCTCAAAACATCATTAATAAGCTTTTCTAATTATTTAAATTTAATAAATTAAAAAACATCATGAAAGAGCTAGATTCTTCATTACAAAAAATTGCAAGAGGGGGAGGTATAATCTTTCTAGGCCTTATTATCTCAAAAATTTTAACCTATGTTTATAGATTTATTGTAGCAAGAATTGGTGTAGAAGAATATGGTCTATTGTCCCTTGGATTAGCGTTTATAGGGATCCTTACAAGCCTTTCCTTAATTGGATTGTCTTTCGGGGTTGTTAGGTATGTTTCATTTTATAGGGGAAAAGAAGATAAACAAAGAATTAAAGGAACAATAATTTTTTCATCAAAAATCACCCTTATTACTTCATTAATACTTGCCGTTTCATTATTCTTTTTTGCTGATTATATCTCTATACAAGTCTTTCATACCGCAAAATTAGGAATAATACTTAAAATTCTAGCATTTTTAATACCATTAGATGCATTAAAGAAGATCTTTCTAAGTACAATAAAAGCGTTCCAGAGAGTCAAATATGAATTTTATATTAGGAATATAACAGAAAACCTACTTAAAGTCCTGCTAACAATCTTATTTTTGTCGCTTGGTTATAGCCTCATAGGGGCAACAGTAAGTGTAGTAATAGCTTTCTTTGTATCTTTTGTATTATCATTTTATTTTCTCCAAAAAAAGATTTTTCCATTTATCTCTAAAAAACTTAAGAAGATTACACCTTTAAAAGAACTACTGGTTTATTCCCTGCCCTTACTATTTGGGGAGATCATGGCCATAACAATGGGATGGATTGATACATTCATGATTGCCTTTTTTAAAACTCCTTCCCATGTAGGAATATATAATTCAGCCCTTCCTTTAGCACAATCAATGTATATCTTCCCCTTTGCTATCTTTTTTTTATTCATACCCCTTCTTAGCAAATTATTAGCTCAAAATAAAAAAGAACTTTTTAATCCATTATACAAAACTCTAACAAAATGGACATTTACCCTTAATGTAATGATCTTGTCTTTCTTTGTCATTTTTTCAAATAAACTAATAGCAATACTGTTTGGACACAAGTACATAGAACAAACAACTATCTTATTCAATCAAAACATTCCTATGGTTTCTGTGGTTTTAGTAATCTTAACATCAGGATTCTTGCTTGGCCATTTGTTCCAAGGCGCGGGGGATGTATTAATGCTATTTAAAAAAACAAAATTGATATTCTTTAACAGGTTTGTAATAGCCATACTCAATGTAGCCCTTAATATTGCCCTAATACCAACATATGGGATAATCGGAGCTGCAACAGCAACAGCAGTTTCTTTTTCGATATTTGGTTTTTTATTTTTCTTTGAAGTTTACTTTATCTTTAAGATGAATCCATTTAAACTAGCATATATAAAGATAATCCTAGCTTCAATAATATCTTCATTCATAGTATTTAACATAGAGAAATATTTGCTCCCCATTACAAACATATTCTGGCTACTAATATTTTCACTAATTTTCTTAATAATATTCCTAATAGCAACATTAATTCTAAGAGCAGTAGAAAGGGAAGATCTAAACATAATTAGAATGATACAAGAACAAACAAGCTTCAAATTAAAATTTTTAAGAAAAATAATCCGAAGGTTTATTTAGCCTTAAGATGATAGTCTATAAATAGCTTAATTCCAGACTTTATTCTGTTTAATGGACTCTTTAGTTTTTTATCAAAAACACAACCACTAACAAAACAACCATGTGTACAGTAACAACCTGGAATAATCTTCCTTTGATCATTAGCTTCATCACTAGTCCAAACTTTATTAAAATCAAAATTGTTTTCACTAAGCTTTCCAACAGGTTTCATATACTCACACAAAGCAACAGCACCATCGGGATAAATGACTCCTGCCCCTTTCCCACCAGCACATTCTACAACCTGTCTTTTGTTTTTTAATATTCTCATCAAAATAACATAAAGATGATACTGGCTAGCTTGCCTAATAAATTCCTTAAAACCTTTTTTTCCTCTTCGATAAAAAATCCGGGCAAAAATGCTTTCAAGTTTTTTTATGTACTCTTCTTTTAAAAAAAGATCTTTGTCTTCTGGATTATAAGGCATATTAGCAAATTTTTCTGGGACTCCCGATAGATTAATGCCTCTTACCAATTCAAAAAAATGGGGAACTCTCAATTCTTTATCAATAAACAAAGAAAGCTCTTCGAGTTGTTTATAATTGGAAGCCATAACCACAGTTCTTAAACACATCTGGAAGTTTTTGTATTTCTTCAAAAAAGGCTTTAGCCTTTTGGTGGTTTCAACTACAGTTTTAAATGCAAGCTTATTTTTTCTTATTTTATTATGGGTTTCTTCTAATCCATCTAGGCTCATATTAACATTAATTGTTGCACTTGCACCCTTTAGAATCCCTTCAACTAGAGAAGGAATTTTTTTAAATAGTAAACCATTAGTCATAATCCCTATTCTTTTAACACCATTTTTATCAAGAACTTTGCATACTTCAACTAAATCATCCCTTAAGGTGGGCTCTCCACCACATAGGGTAATACCCCAAGGTTTAGCCGCCCTAACGATATTTTCTATCTGCTCAACAGTCAATTGCTCTTTGGGAATATTGAGGTCTTTATGATAAAAACAATGGGCACAACTCAAATTACACCTATTTGTTGTATAAAGCAGAAGGGTTTTTACCTTTTCCATTTTAATCCAGTTTGATTTAGGATTGTGCTTTATAAGTTTTTCTAATATTGAATTAACATAAGATTTATAAGAACCAAACAAGACTTCATAATTATGAAAAAACAACTCATAAGCGTAGTAGTTCCCACATACAATAGAAAGGAAGGAATTAAAAAATGCATAATGTCCCTTTTTAAACAAGACTACCCAGTATATGAGGTAATAGTTGTTGATGATGGTTCAACAGATGGAACACAAGAAATGCTTGAACAACTTAAAAAACAATATAAGTTTAGGTATTTTAGACAAAGAAATAAAGGGCCCGCCGCTGCAAGAAATCTTGGTGTTAAGAAAGCCAAAGGAGATTTAATAGCCTTCACAGACGATGATTGTATTCTTTACAAAGACTGGTTAAGTGAATTAAAAAAAAAGCTCATTAATAAAAAGATAGTTCTTGTTGGCGGAGCATCAACATTAACAAGAGATGATTCTTTGATATGTAAATGGCAGATTGCCCAAAAGAAAAAGCACGGAGAAAGATTCGAATCAAATAATTTTTTAATCCTTAAAAAAGCTTTTGAAGAAGTTAGAGGATTTGATACCAATTTTGCTTATCCGGGGTCAGAAGATGCCGAAATGCTTTTGAGATTAAGATTAAAAGGATATTCATTTGAAAGAAATCCAAAAGCACTAATATCTCATCATCACAGAACAACTTTCAAAGCTTTGTTAAAAAAGGCATATCACTATGGACATGGAGATATAATCTACATGATAAATCATCCAGATAAAAAACTAAAGCAATCCCATTATTTTTTTACTATACCCTTTCTTAGTGTGAGAAACGCCTTTGAACAATCAAAATTTGCTTTACCAATATATATTGTTCCTTTTGCTATACTGAATTTTTTAAATTTTGTTATGTTGTATTATGGAAGATTAAGACAAGCAATTAGATCAAAAAGATTGGATTTATTAAAATACAACCCGGATCATAGACTAATAGTGGAAAAGAATTAAAGAACTTCTTTTATCTTCTCCACAACAAAAGCAATTTCTTCTTCATTCATTTCCTGACTATCTGGAAGAATTAAACCGCGGTTAAAAACATCTTCAGTAACAGGAAGCTCAACAGG
>JAFCDT010000044.1 GCA_017609525.1 Candidatus Woesearchaeota archaeon
GAAGACATGGAATTAGAAACCTGGCAACACAATCTTGAAGAATTAAAAGAAAAACTTCTGGAAGTAGACTCAAAACTATTTGAAGAATAAAATGCCAGAAAATATGCATGTGGCAATTCAAGAACCGATTTCTTGTAGAAAAAAAATATTGGAGACCGCAATAGATGTTATTAGAGATCTCAAGAAATGTGAAAGATTAAAACAACTCAAAAAAGAAAAAATAGTCTATTATGGGCATCTAAGGAAAAACATAAGAGAACTCAAGACATTGATATCGCAGCTAGATTACTTGCCCAAAGTTAAAATTAAAGAACCCGCGCCCGTCAAAAAGCATAGGCTAAAAACTTCACCAAAAAAACCTAAGCATTTGCCCAAGGTCAAAAAAGAAGTTAGTAAGTTGGACAGGGATATAGCAGCACTAAAAGAGAGAATCAAATCATTATAGTTACCTTTATATATTTTCTTTATTGTTTTACTTTTATGAAATCGTCTCGAATCAAAAAACTGTACTTAGACTTTTTTAAATCAAAAAACCACAAAATTCTTATTAGGCCAGAAGCATCCACAGGGAAAAAGACTAACAAATAATCAAAAGTGTATAAGGACGGGTGATATTGAAGAAGTGGGAGACACAACCCATTTAACATTTTTTGAAATGCTTGGCAACTGGTCCTTGGGAGATTATTTCAAAAAAGAGGCCATTAATTATAGTTATGAATTCCTTACAAAATACCTTAAGCTAAACCCAGAAAATATGCATGTGACTTGCTTTAAAGGTGATAAAGATGCTCCAAAAGATGAAGAGTCAGCTAAGATTTGGGAATCATTGGGAATACCAAAAGAAAGAATCTACTTCTTTGGTAAAAAAGAAAACTGGTGGGGTCCAGCAGGAAACACAGGGCCATGTGGACCAGACACAGAAATGTTTTATGATATTGGGATTGAGCCATGTAATGAAAATTGCAATCCAAGTTGTAACTGTGGAAAATATGTAGAAATTTGGAACGATGTCTTTATGCAATATAACAAAACAGCCAATGGAAAATATGAACCATTAAAACAAAAAAATGTTGATACAGGTTTTGGTTTAGAAAGGGCAGCAATGATACTTCAAAATAAAAAGACAATTTATGAAACAGAGCTCTTTGAGCCAATAGTTAAAAAAATAAAAGAAATTTCAACAAAAGAAAATGAAAGGTCGCTAAGGATTGTTGCAGATCATCTAAGGGCCTCTACCTTCATATTAGCAGAACAGGTTCACCCAAGTAATATCGAACAGGGATATGTTCTAAGGAGATTAATCAGAAGGGCAATAAGGCATGGTAAAAAACTAGGTATTGAAGACTGCTTCACATACAAAATTGCTTTAACAATAATTAATAATTATAATCAAGATTATCCAGAACTAGAAGAAAACAAAGATTTTATTTTAGAAGAAATAAAAAAAGAGGAAAAGAAATTTGAAAATACTCTTAAAAAAGGACTAAGGGTATTTAAAAAAGAAACTAAGAATCTTAAGAAAATACCAAAAGAATTAGCCTTTAAGCTATATCAAAGCTATGGTTTTCCATTAGAGATGACTCAAGAACTTGCAAAAGAACATAATCTAAAACTTGAATCGGGCTTTGAAGATGAACTTAGAAAACACCAAGAATTATCAAGAAAGGCAACAGAAGGTAAATTCGGATCAGGGTTGGCAGATCATTCAGAAGAAGTCACCAAGCTACATACAGCAACTCATTTATTACATCAAGCACTAAAAAAAGTTCTAGGAAAAAACATCCAACAAAAAGGGTCAAACATAACTAAGGAAAGGTTAAGATTTGATTTTAACTATGATAAGAAATTAACCCAAGAAGAAATAAAAGAAATAGAAAAAATAGTAAATAAAAAAATACAACAAGGCTTAGAGGTTACATTTAAAGAAATGTCCTATGATAAGGCTAAAGAAACTGGTGCTACAGGATTGTTTGCAAACAAGTATGGAGATAAAGTAAAAGTTTATTCTGTCGGAGATTTTTCAAAAGAGATCTGTTCTGGTCCTCATGTCAAAAACACAAAAGAATTAGGTAAGTTCAAAATAGTAAAAGAAAAAAGTATTGCCTCAGGAATAAGAAGAATAAGGGCTGTGTTAAAATAGAAAAAGAAAAAGAAATTATTTCAAGGCAAAAACCACATTAACATTGGCATTAACCTCTAGTTCTCTAGGATTAATAATAACATCCTCTACAGCAGACTTAACAGCTCCTGTGGCCATGTTTTCGGCCATATCTAGCATAGGATAAGCTCTGTAATTATAGCTTGAGTCACTTACAGATTTAATCTTTCCTAATCTTGCTCCCAAACCAGCAGCCATGCTCTCTGCCTTTAACCTAGCATCCTCGCTAGCCTTAGCCAAAGCCTGTTTTTTCAACTCTGCTTGTTTTGAATCACTTAGCTCAAAATTAACAGACTGTATGTTTGTAGCTCCTGCATTTATACTTATATCAATTATCTTTCCAACCAAATCAAAATCTGTAGTTTTAACCTTCAAAACATTAACTGCCTTATAGCCTCTTGATTTTCTTCCATTGTCTGTCCAGTCAAAATCTTCATAAATATTGTAATTCATAGTCTCAACATTAGTTATACCTGCAGTTCTCAAAAAGCTCTGCACATTTTCAGTAATTCTTGAGTTCTCATCTTTAGCTTCTTCAGCTGTGTCTTTTAATGTTTCTATGTTCACATAAACACTTACCTCATCAGGAAGTGACTTTACTGTTGCAGTTCCTTGTGCATTTAGTGTTCTGTCATTACCGCTCAATTTACCATAAAACATAACAGCTACAACAAGGACAACCACGGCCAACACTATCAGACCAACTCCCGTATAATTTCTTTTCATTTTAATTCCTCCATACAGTTCTTATAATCTTGATTTTCAACCCACTGGCATTTTCCATCAACGCAACCGCAATTTGTTAATTTTAAACAATTATAACTTTCTCTAAATTCACAGGTTGTTATAACTCCTTTAACCTTATCCTTCATTCCACAAACCTGTCCAGAACAACCACCAACACTACAATCATTATCACTTAAACATTCAACAGATTCAACACCATCATTTCCCTTGGGAAATGTATCTCTATTTTCAACACATCCAACTAGGAAAATTGCCCCGATCAACAAAATTAAAAACAATATTTTTCTCATTTTTTCCTCCTAAAATAGGTTATTATAAACCATATTAAAACAGCAAACAAAATCCCTCCAAAAAACCACAAAGCAACATTAATATCAGAACTACTGGGCATCATAACATCTACAGCTTTTTCAGCCATAGGGGCCATATCAGCAGCCATAAGTTCTCCAGACCTAGATGATTCAAAACTTACAGAATCTAAAACACCGGTAAAATTCCTATTTAAAGCATAAATAACACCACTAACCACTCCACCTAAAGCCAAAACACCAAAAAGATCTTTCAACCTATTCTTAAACTCACTTTTTTTAGGAGCAATAACAATTAGTTTATTAGAAACAGCATAAACATTAACTTTATTTCCTTTATCACTCCAAAAAAACTCCTTGACCTTTATTAGATTAGTTTTCAACAATTGCTTAATATTATAATGAACTGTGCTAGGCGCTAAATCCAGTGCCTTACATATATCAGTTTCACTAGCCACATGATCACTTAAATAATCCAAAATTTTTCTAGAAGTATCATTGGAGATAACATTGGCTATTTCTTTAGAACTATCATTCTCCAAGTCCACCATAATAAACTTTTCTGTCATAAAACTATAGAAACTATCATCTATTTAAATACTTTCATAGCTTCAATCTAAGTTGCAACTATGCTGTTTCTTGGATTGCTTTAACTCCAGTAACAATTCCCCATATCCAGACAGCTATCATTAAAGGAACTCCTAAAATAGCCCCAATTACGGTTATTGCCAATAAAAACCCTAACAGTAAAAAGATCAACTGCAAGATTCCAGCCCTTACTTTCCCTGCTATTAAACTTCCAAAACCTGGCAAGATAGCCACATTAATTATTAAACCAAGAATTTAGGACTGGTCTTTTGACTACTTTAATATTTCTTTTTTTAGGAGCTTTTCTTACTGCTTTCCTCGTAGTTGTTTTTCTTTTAGTAGTTTTTTTCTTTGTTGCCATAAAGAAAACAAAGTTATTAGATTATAAAAACTTTACTCTATTTTTTCATTAGCTTTCTTCTTCCATTCATTTCTAACTTTGTTCATAATCTTGGTTATTTTAGGCTTAAAAGAATTTTTCCAGAAAACGAATCCTCAGAAATACCAATAAAATTACTAACACTTACTAAAGCCATTATCTCTGACATAAATTTCATAATTTTCTTATGCTCTTCTTCATTAAACATTTGGCTTTCACTAAAATTAATCATATTATTTGGATTAGGAAAAATCAAACTATGCAAATAGCTATTCCAATGCATATAGGTTTCAGTAATTCTTGAACATACCTGTCTGGACAATGCTTCACTAACAAAACCCTCATGCAATACATGGTCTTTGACTAAAAAGAAACTATCAAGCTCATTCAAACTTGTCTTAAATCCTAGCTCTCTTTTCATAATTTCAAATTTTCTCTCAAATTCTTTCAACAACTCATCTTTGTTTTTCATTTTATCACTCCTATTCTACATAAATTGCTGGTTTACCGGGTTTTGCTTTTTTGGCTTTATTTTCAGGATCATACTTTTCTTTTTCATTAACTGCAAAGATTTCAATTTTCATATTGGTCTTTTTATTAATTAAATCACTTCTCTCTTCATAATCTTTCTTTTCTTTTGGCAGTACATAAACAAAAACCTTAGAAACCTTTTTCTTAACCAACTTCACTATCTGATTAATGTCATGAACTAATTGTTCCATTGCCTCTTCAGCCTTCTCAATATTCTTGTCTATTTTTTTCTCATCAAAAACAGGCCATTTTTGTATGCTTAAAAAGTTCTTATTGCCTAATTGTGCCCACAACTCCTCTGTAATGTGTGGGCAAAATGGATGTAACAGCTTTAAGAAACTTTCAAGTGTTTTCTTGCTAACCTCTGGTTCAAAACTATCAAACAAACTCCTTAACTTAATAACAGCTAGATTATACCGAAGGTTTTCAATGTCATCAGAAATCTCTTTAATAGACTTATTAAGTTTACTTTCAACTCTCTTGCTGGATTTCCCAATCTTAACGCTCTTAAAATAATCAGAAATCCTGTTAATAAATCTCATACTCCCCTGAATTCCCTTATCGCTCCAGTCAACATCTTTATCAGGAGAGGCAACAGAAACCAGAAATAAACGAGCAGTATCTATCCCATACTTATCACTAACCTCTTCTGGTAAAACAACATTTCCTCGAGACTTGGACATAACAAAACCGTCTTCCCCATGAAGCATTCCTTGATTAAATAGGTTTATCACAGGCTCATCAAATTTCAATAAACCAATATCTCTCAAGAATTTTGTGTAAAATCTAAAATAAATTAAATGCATACAAGCATGTTCTGCTCCTCCTACATACTGATCAACAGGCATCCAATAATCAGCCTTCTTAGTGTCAAATATTTTCTTTTCGTTTTTAGGATCACAATACCTCAAAAAATACCAAGAAGAATTAACAAAAGTATCCATAGTATCTGTTTCTCTTTTAGCCTTGCCTTTACATTTAGGGCATTTAACATTCAAAAATGATTTACTCGTAGTTAAAGGGTTTCCTTTTCCAAACACAACTTTCTCTGGTAATTTAACAGGCAAATCCTTTTCTGAAACAGGTACAACCCCGCATTTTTCACAGTAAATAATGGGGATAGGTGTCCCCCAGTATCTTTGTCTTGAAATAAGCCAATCCCTGAGTTTATATTGCACCTTTCTTTTCCCTAATTTATTTTTTTCAAGATATTTGGAGATTGATTCTATTGCTTCCTTGCTATCTTCTCCATTAAATTCATCAGAATTAACCAGCGTTCCTTCACTGGTAAAAGCTCTAGACATTTTATTTGGGTTTAATTCATACTCAGGTTGTATTACTATCCTAATTGGAATTTTATATTTTTTAGCAAACTCAAAATCTCTTTGATCATGAGCAGGGACAGCCATGACCATTCCACAACCATAATCAGCAACAACAAAGTTTCCAGTATAGACAGGAACTTTTTCATTATTAATTGGATTAATTGCATATTCCTTAGTAACCAGCTCCATCAACCTCGGATGTTGAGCAGAAATAACCATAAATGTAACCCCATAGATGGTGTCTGGCCTCGTGGTAAATACCGGCCACTTTTCTCCATTAATTTCAAAATTAATCTCTATTCCATGGCTCTTTCCAATCCAGTTTCTTTGCATAGCCTTGATTCTTTCAGGCCATCCTTTTAATTTATCAATATCA
>JAFCDT010000012.1 GCA_017609525.1 Candidatus Woesearchaeota archaeon
AATATGAAAATAAAAATTATACAATTACCACATTAAGAGAAAAATTGGGTGGACTTGGTCTAACAAAAAAGATTATAGATGATATGCTAAAATTTAAAATAATAAAACAAATTAAAATTATGGATAAACTTAGAGGTTATACATTTAAAATTAATTCTTTTATAAATTTAAATAAACTAATTATGAATTCTATTGAAGAAAATAAAAGGGTTGCACAATCTATCACAATCAATAAATTAGATTCAATTTTTCTCTATAAAATGGAGGGTAACAAATTAGAAATAAACATTCGTAATAATCAAGGAAATAAAAGGGGTTATGAAAGGGAATCATTTACAATCTCTTTTGAAGATGAAGAAACATTAGATTATTTTATAGAAAAAATAAAAAATCACTTTGATAAGATTAGACCAAAATTAAGACAGAAAACTGACAGGATAAGATTAAAGATATTACAAATAGATAGGGCACTAGTTCCCTTGGAAAATAAGGCAAGAGATTTAGAATGAAAAAAGAAAATTTTACAAAAGTTATAAGATTTTTAGGGATTACTAATAAAGAAATTAAACATAGAAGAAGGTATATTGGAAAAATTTATTGGACTAATAGAAATAAAAAACATATAAAATGGTCTAATTTTAAAGAAATAGAAAATTGGGCAAAGAAAAGAAATTATGAAACTTTTAGAAAAGAGAATAGACTATTTTTATTAATAGGAAGGGAAATATTTATTTATTTTAAGGAAAAAAGTAGAGAAATATAAAAATGAAAACACACATAATAAAACTAACAAATAAGAATAATAAGAAGATACAAGAAATTAAGAAAGAAAATGATTTAAAGAATGTTGATAATACTTTGAATTTTATTATTGAAGAACATAAATTAAAAAAGGAAATAAAATGACTAATAAATTTCTTCCAAAAGATTCTCTAACAATCCAGATATCTCTCCCAAAAGAAGTTGTTATTGATTTAGATGAAATCGCAAAGAGAGAACTTTCTTCAAGAAATAGGATTCTCAGATTAGCCATTAGAAATTTTATTGAAAATTATAAATTAAAAAAGGTGAAGAAAAAGTGAAAACAAAAACACTTAAAACAAAAATAAATTCTGACTACATAATTGTTGATATTGAAATTGGAAATGATTTGGCACCAGAATGGGATTATAAAAAGGCAGATATTATTACTCTTGGAATTTTGAAAGGAAATGAAATAAAGATTATTCAAAGAGAGAAAACAGATGATATAAACGAATTTAAGATAGTTCTAAAGGATATATTAAAAGATGTTGGAGAATTCTACTCATTTAACAAAAAATTCGAACAGGGGGCTTTATATGGGTTTTTAGAAGAAGAACATAAGGTAAATGAAGTGAAACCTTTTTCTTGCAAAGGTTTTTCAAAAGAAAAATTCTTTAATATATTATTAGAAATAATAAAAATAGAAAATGAAACTAATGATTCTTTCACAGATGGTTCACTAGTTCAAGAAAAGTATGCTGAAGAAAAATATGAAGAAATAATAAACCATAATATAAATTGTTTAATAAAAGAGGCTTACATTCAAAAACATAAACAAGATATATTAAAAAAATATGAAGGAAAAATAAATAAAGATGGGTGGTATAATGATTAAAAAGAGGGGTTCATGGTTACCTGAATATTGGAGAGGTAGGAAACAATCTAAAGAACATATTAATAAAAGAATATCAAATAGTAAACAAACTTTCAGAGATAACCATCCTTTAATAAAAACTAAATGTGCTTTTTGCTTAAAAATTCTAAACAACCCACCATACAAAATCAAACGAAGTAAGAGAAACTTTTGTAATAAGAAATGTCAAGGAGAATATATGTCAAAACATTTTTCAGAAATATATGGGGAAGAAAGGAATAAAAAATTATCTGATAGTTTAAAAGGTAGGGAATTCACAAAAGAACATAAATTAAATATGTCTAAAAATCACGCAGATTTTAGCGGTGATAATCATCCATTAAGAAAAATTGGTGGACATTCAGAAAAAACAAAAATAAATCTATCAAATATAAGAAAAGAATGGTGGACAAGTATAAGAAATACTCCAGAGTATGATGAATTAATTTTAAAATTTAGGAATATAAAAAGACCAACAGGAAAAGATAGTTCTAATTGGATTGATGGTAGAAGTTATATCCCATATCCTAAAGAGTTTAATTCTATAAGGAAAAAAATAAGGGAACATTATAATTATCAATGTCAAATTTGTGGTATAATCAAATTTAAAAGATTGGATGTTCACCATATTGATTCTAACAAAAATAATAATAATTTTTTAAATCTAATACCTTTATGTAGGGATTGTCATTCTAAAACAAAAATAAACAGAGAATTTTGGTTCAATTATCTAAATAAATTAAAGGGGGATGAAAATGGAATTGGTGATAGACAGGGAGAGGTATTACAGCAAACAATATGTGTTATATGAACTTCTTAAACAACTTAAATATAGATATTTATCCGTTAGAAAACAAGATAAAAAGAATCCTAAAAAATATATTTTAAGTAGATATTATCTTGGATACAATCTTGATTTACTCAAACAATCATTAGAAAGAAATGATGTTCTTAATGATAAAACTGCTAAACTATACTTTGATTTGGCAACATGGGGGAATGAGAAGAATTCTATGCCATTATTTAGTTTTGATAAGAATAAAAGAAAAGAACAGAAGGAAGAATTTAGCAAGGGAGAAAAATGGAAAAATTACATCCAAGATTATAGCCTAGCTATTGATATTGACAATAAAAATTTAAATTTAGCATATAAAGATGCAAAAAAGATTAAAGAAGTTTTTGATATGTATAAATTACCATATTCAATAAAGACTTCGGCTGGAAAAGGAATGCACTTCCTTATAGATTCAAAATGGATTAAAACAAGAGTTAAACCAGATAATAGAGCAGAATTATTTGGAAAGGTTGTTCAGAATTTAGCAAAAGATGAAAATTGTAAGAACATTGATTTTTCAATTTATGATTGTCGTAGAATTTTGAAATTAGCATATTCTCTTAGTTTCAAAAATAATGCTGAATATGTTGCACTCCCTCTTGATGATAATCAATTTTCAAATTTTAATGAAGAAGACCACAGATTAGATAAAGTAATGAGAAATGTTCATTTATTTAAAAGAGGGTTATTAGAAAGAGACCATAATCTTCCAGAAAAAAAATTACTTTTAAATACTTCAAAGTTTATTAAAGAATATAAATAAAATGCCAAAAAAAACTCCCGCTTCGCTTACAGACGCAATTGAAGAATCCCCCGAAAGATTTTTGGCGTACTTAAATATTGACAAAATTGTTAAATCAAAAAACCCATATCAAACATTTCTTAAACAATTTCAGAAAGCGTTTGGACAACAAGCAGGATTAAACTTGTGGCAATATGTAATCCACAAATACAAATTATTAAATGAATTATATAAAAATGAGGAGATTCAAGAAGGATTGCCAGATGAGTTTAAAGGTCCATTAAATAAAAAAGAAACTAAAGAATTTTTTGAAGATTATGTTGAAAAAACAGAAAAACAACAAGAAAAAAGAGAGATAAAAGTAAAAAAACTAATAAAAGTTAAACCACACATTAGAAAAGGAAAAGAAATTAAAGGATATAATAAAACTAAACCCCATGAATATACAGACAGGCAACAAAGATTTATTTTAGCAAGAAAAGAATATCCAGTAAGTCAACTTAGTGATGAATTTAATAGGGCTTTTGGAACTTCTGTAACTAAATATGGAATTAGGGATAAGAAAGCAAGATTATTGGGGAAGAAATAAAAATGTGACGAATGTGGAAATGTTTGTTATTATATTTCAGATAATTTAGATTTAAAAAAGAAAAACATAAAAAAGATTTGTATTGAATGTGCTTTGAAGAATAAAAAAGATATGCCAAAAGAAGTGATTGAAATTTTAGAAAAAATAAAATGAAAACCAACCAAATAATTCAAGGGGATGCTTTAACAGAACTAAAGAAACTTCCAGAGAAATCAATAAATATGTGCATGACTTCCCCACCTTATTTTAATCAAAGAGATTATGGAACAGATGTTGAAACTATTTGGGAAGGGGATTCAGAGTTTCAAGATTGTGAACATGATTTTAATTTAATAAAAAGAAAAGACCCACAAGATAGGTGTGGTAGTGGTGACCATGACCCAGGAGGAAAAGCAGGAGTTTGGGAAAAAAGAGAAAATGAAACGGGTTTCTGCAAACTCTGCGGAGCATGGAAAGGACAACTTGGATTAGAACCAACATTTGATTTATACATAAAACATCTTTGTGATATTTTTGATGAAGTGAAAAGAGTTTTAAGAGATGATGGAACTTGTTGGATTAATTTGGGAGATACTTATTCTGGTGCTGGGAGGGGAGGAGGAACTGATGAAAGCAAACAAACAAAAGGAGCACAAGGAAAAGAAAATCTTGGAAATTTATTTAAGATTAATTACCAAGATAAATGCCTAACTCTAATCCCATTCAGATTCGCAATAGAAATGGTTAATCGTGGTTGGATATTAAGAAATGTAATCATCTGGTATAAACCAAATTGTATGCCGAGTTCTGTAAAAGATAGATTTACAGTTGATTTTGAATATATTTTTTTCTTTAGTAAAAAAAAGAAGTATTATTTTGAGACGCAGTATGAACCAATAAAAACAGCAACTATTGAGAGAAATAAATATGGTTGGGATGGTGCAAAGGTTGGAAGCCACTCTGCTAAAAGAAAACCAGGAAGTTTTGCTACAAAAATGCCTCCAATTGGTGGAAAAAAACACCCTGGTTCAAAAGAAAATCCAAATCCAACATATTCAGGAAATCAGCCAGAGTGGAATCAACTAGGTAGAAACAAAAGAACAGTCTGGCAAATCTGCCCACAACCATTTGGGGAAAATATTTGTATGGTTTGTGGTACTTATGATAAGCCAAAATCAAAACAGGAGAAAAAAGGATATTTTGGTGGTAAAGATAAATCAGAAAGAGTTTGTAAGGGTTGTGGAAATGAATTAATAACTTCCCATTTTGCTATTTATCCAGAAGAATTATGTGAAACCCCCATTTCTGCTGGTTGTCCTGAATTTGTTTGTGTTAAGTGTGGGAATCCAAAAGTTCTGGATTTAGATTATTCTGATAAGTACTCTGCTCAGTGGGGAGAAAGGCAAAGTAACCCTCAAGAGTTTATCAAAAAGTTATTAAAAATGTTAATGTGAAATCTAAAGGATACAAACCAACATGCAAATGCAACTCAGGATTCACAGGAGGAATAGTCCTTGACCCTTTTTTTGGGGCAGGAACAACTGGTTTAGTTGCTTTAAAACAAAACAAGAAATTTATAGGTATTGAACTTAATGAATCTTACATTTCTATCGCAAAAAAGCGTTTAGAACCTTACCTAACTCAAAGTAAAATAGACAGGTTTATAAAGGAGTAATTCTAAATAGATATATGAATAAATATGTTGCCGATAAAAAGGTATGTAAGGTATGTAAAAAAGAGTTCAAACCAGAATCAAATGGGCAAAAATTTTGTAATAAATGTAAAACCAAAAAGTGTAAATATTGCGGAAAAGAGTTTAGGATAGATAAATGGGGATTTAAAAAAAGAAACGAAGCATTATTTTGTTCAAGAGAATGTTATTATAATTCAAGATGGAAAATAAATAATAAATGTAAAAATTGTGGGAAACCAATAAAAAATGGAAGATATTGTTCAAAACAATGCCAAAAAGATTTTTGGAATAAAAATGATTATCACATTAGAAGAAAGAAAAAATATTGGGAAGATAAGATAGTTTTGATTGAGGAACTTGGAGGAAAATGTGAATGGTGTGGACAGAAGGATGTTAGAGTATTAGATATTAATCATAAAGATAGAAATAAGAAAAAGAGACCAAAAAATTTATCTTATACTTGGCAAAGAAGATTAAAAGAGTGGAAAGAAAATAAAAATAATTTGCAAATACTCTGTGCTAATTGTCACAGAATATTAACATGGAAACAAATGGGATATGCAAATAATAGGAATTATATTGAGATTGCAAAGAAAAGGTTGAAACCATACTTAGAACAAACCAAACTAAAATGAAAACTAACATAATATTACAAGGAGATTGTATTGAAGAACTTAAAAAGTTAGAAGAAAATTCAGTTGATGCGATTATTACAGACCCTCCCTATGGTTTGGAATTTATGGGAAAAGAGTGGGATAGTTTTAAATCCAAGGGACAAGGAGATGGTTGGCAGAAAGCAGGAAAACCAAGTATGAAAAAGTTTAAAGGTAAAAATGATTGGCATTCAAAACCAAGACCTGCATTTAGGGGGCATACTTTAGAACACTGGCATAATATGGAAAAGCATTTCTACGAATTTGGAATAGAGGCGATTAGGGTATTGAAACCAGGAGGATTTATGTTAATTATGGGTGGAACTCGGACTTATCATCGTATGGTGTGTGGAATTGAAGATGCTGGTTTTAGTATTCGTGACACTATAATGTGGTTATATGGTTCTGGATTTCCAAAGAGTTTGAATATTGGAAAACAGTTTGATAAGATGCAGGGGAATGAAAGAGAAGTTGTTGGAGAAAAAATTAGAGGAGATGTTCAAAAAGCAAAAGATAAAGGGGCTGGTTATCTATCTGACCCTGCTAATAGGAATAATGAAAAACAATTTGGATATGGAAAAGAAACTTTAACAAAAGGCAATTCTAAATGGGAAGGATGGGGAACTTCTTTGAAGCCGAGCCATGAAGATATTGTGGTGGCACAGAAGCCTTTAAATACTCTAAACCACATAAATATATTATGCCAATTGAAAGAATATGTCCAAGATGTGGAAAGAAGTTTAAAACTTATCCAAGTAGGATTAAGAGAGGGGAAGATACATATTGTAGTAGGAAATGTTCAAATCCAGCAAGGGGTAGAAAAGGAAAACTTAATGGAAATTGGAAAGGGGGAAGATTCAAAAGGGCAGATGGATATATCGCAATTCTCGTTGAAGGAAGTAAATATAAACTTGAACACGATATTATTATGGAAAAATCTATTGGAAGAAATCTCAAACGAAATGAACAAGTCCACCACATTAATGGAAAACGAGATGATAACAGACTTAAAAATCTTGAACTTGTTGATTGGTCAAATCACATATCAAAATATCATCCAAGTAGAAAAGTCCCAAGTAAATGGATTAAGTGCAAATGCCTTACTTGTGGAAAATACTTTGAAAAGCGTCTTAATCAAGTCAAGATTACTAAACATCACTTCTGTTCAAGAAAATGTTATATCCAAGGAAAAAAACTTAAACTTGTCCCCTAATGCTTCTCCAATAGTTGTAGCAAGAAAACCTTTATCTGAAAAGAATGTTGCTTTGAATGTTTTAAAATGGGGAACTGGCGGAATTAATATTGATGAGTGTAGGATAAAATATCAATCAAAAGATGATATGGAAATTAGAAAAAATCTTCATAGGGAAGAAAATATTATAGATGGAAAAGTTTTTGGTGGTGGAAAGTATTTGAATGTATTTGTGGTGAAACAAAACAAGGACAAGAAAAAATATCTGGTGGGTTTGGTGCTATGGATATTGGAATGTCTGATACTGGAAAAGGAATAACTCAAAATTATGATAAAACAAAATCTAAATCAAAAGAAAATAAATTTAAGATTCATACTAATCCAAACTGCCCTTGTTATATATTGGATGAGCAGAGTGGGAAAACAGGAGCATTTGCACCAGTTAAGTCAGGACAAAAAGAATGGGGGGGAGAAATATATCATAAATTTGCAACAAGTGGAGATGATGGAAAAACTTTTTATGATAAAGGAAAAATGGGGGGAGCATCAAGATTTTTCTACTGTGCAAAGGCAAGTAAAAGTGAGAGGAATTTTGGTTGTGATAGTTTAGAAGAAAAAGAAGAAGTTTATCCTGGAGCAAATACTTTTGATGAAAAGGGAAATAGATTAAGAAAAGATGGTTCAATAATTCCCCCATTAAAATCAAGAAATAATCACCCAACAGTCAAACCAATAAAATTAATGGAATACTTAATTAAACTTGTAAGTAGAAAAGGAGCAACAATCCTCGACCCCTTTCTTGGAAGTGGAACAACAGCAATCGCTTGTCTTAAATTAAATAGAAAATTTATTGGAATAGAAAAAGAACCCGAATATGCTAAAATCGCACAAGCAAGAATTAAACCATTTTTAGAGCAAACAAAACTAAAATGAAAATTCTTAATTTATATGCTGGAATTGGTGGAAATAGAAAACTATGGAAAAATGTAGATGTTACTGCTATCGAAAGTAATCCAAAAATTGCTAAGATATATCAAGATTTTTTTCCAAATGATAAGGTAATTGTAACTGATGCTCACCAGTATTTGTTAGAACATTATAAAGAATTTGATTTTATTTGGAGTAGTCCCCCCTGCCCAAGTCATAGCCAATTAAGATTTAATATTGGGTTTAAGGCAAATAGGGGGTATAGTAAAGTAAAGGCAATTTATCCTGATATGAGATTGTATGAAGAGATTTTGCTTTTAATGTGGTGGTTTAATGGAAGGTGGGTTGTAGAAAACACAGTTCCATATTACAAACCCCTTATTGAGGGGCAGAAAATTGGAGGGCATATTTGGTGGGCAAACTTTCAAATAGCCCCCATAAATCATGGCAATAGAAATCATCGGGGAGGAACAGTTGAGAGTTTACAGGAGAGAAAACAATTAAATTTATCAAAATATAACATAAAAAATAAAAGGCAGATTTTGAGGAATTGTGTTGAGCCAGAAACAGGGTTTCATATTTTTAATTGTGCTTTTAAAGATAAACAAAGGACATTATAAAATGAATGAAAAAAAGATAGCATTAATTAGTGTTGTATTAACCCTCTTATTTGTTATTATTGTGTTTAATTGTATTTCTATTTATTCCCCTTCTAAAAAGGGTAACTCTGAACTTAATTACTATAGTCCTAGTGAATTCAAACTTTCTTTTTATGGGGATATTTCCGATGCTTATCAAACAGATGAAGAAGTAATAAAAGTTTATGAATTATGTTTGGATTCAGAAATAAAAGCCATTTGTGTTTATGAAAATATAGAATTTGTTTGGAGTAAATCATTTGAAATAGTAAGAGAAGATTACTTTTTTTCTCCAACAGAACTAATTGAATATGGTGGTTATGGCACATGTAGAGATATTGCAGTATTTAGAATGGCTGTCTTTAAAAAGTTAAATATCTATGCTGAATTTGTTTTTATAAGGGGGCATGTTTATGTTAAGGTAATTGAGGATGGAAAGATTTATGAATTGGATAATAATGATATGAGGATAAAATGAAAATTAAAATACCTTTTCGTACCCCTTCAATTAATCACCTACATGGGCATAATAAGTTTGGTGCATTTTATTTGAAAACAGAGGCAAAGAAATTAAGAGAAGAAATTAAAAATATAATCTCCCCCCCAGATTATTTAGCAAAAGGAGTATATCTAGATTGGAAATCTATCCAAGAGGCTACTCAACTAAAAGTAACTACAGAAATTTATGAAGATTGGTATACTAAAAAAGGAAAAGTTAAAACCAAGGATGTGTCAAATAGAGAAAAATTTCTTTTGGATTCTGTTTTTGATGCTATTGGAATTGATGATAAATTTATATTTGAACATACTATGAAGAAAATCCAGAGTGACAAAGAATTTGCTATTATTACAATCGAGGTTATTAAATGACTGAAGTATCAAAATATGTGAATGAAGAAAAGGAAAAATTCCCAAAAAACCTTGTTAAAAATCCTTATGAATTTATCACATCCTGGGCAGAATCAATCCTCCCACATACTGGAAAAAAGGTTTTTGAAGTTCTTAGTCTAATGCCTTGTTCTTTAATCCTCCCAGACCTTCAATATAGTGGAATGAATATAAGGTCTAATATTAATTGTTTGTTTCTTGCGACGAGTGGTGCTGGGAAGACAACAATTACAGAAATGTTTAAAAATTTCACATATTCCCCCATAGCTGTTACATCAATAACAGCAGCAAGATTAGAATCTGAGATAAAAAAATATGAAGATGCTACTTTAATTATTGGGGATTTAGCAAGAATGTCTAGAGATATGAATGTGATGAAAGTGATTGAGGGCATACTTGGCGAAGAAAAACAGACTAGTCGTATGACTATGAGAAGTGAATCTATGGAAAAACAAAATTTAATCGGGCTCATGTGTGGAATTCCAAGTGACCTTTCTGTACATTTCTCGTCGGGGAATCTATTTAGAACTTTTCCAATCTGTTTATTTCACAATCAAAAACAACACTCAGATATTGGAAATTATATAAATAAAAATATAGGAAAAGAAAATAAAGAAGTTAGAGAAAAGGAAGCCAATATAGATAAATATTATAGGGAATTATTAAAAATTCAAAAAGGTTCTCATAGATTAAATCCAATTAAAGGATATATTATCCCAGAGGATTTTAAAAATAAGATATACAAGAGATGGAATTTGCTAACAAAAAAGATACATGAAGAATCAAATATGAATTTTTTTCGTGAGTTACATGAATATTACAGAATCCTAATTTCCCATGCTTTTTTAAATGTCTTTAACAGAAAAATAGAAGATAATAAATTAGTTGTAACCAAAGAGGATTTGGCTGTTGCATTAACTTTAGGGGCAAAAAATATAAACATAAAAAAGAAAATTATAAAATGTGATATATTTGCAAAAACAATGAAAGATTTGGCTTCATTAAGAAGAGCAATAGAAAGTGATAAAGTAGATGAAGAAACAAGAAACATATTAAAAGAAGGATATTTAGATAAAAAATAAAAAATTTTACAAGAACCTAACAATCCCCATAGAACTGGCAAACTACAAAGACTATTAGGTTCTAACTTACAATCAAAAAATATAATAAATTATTTACCTTCTTCTACTTTTTTTCTTTGTTTTTCTTTTCGGTCCTTTCATTACACGCTTCATACAAGTGCTTAAGGCTCTGCCTTTCTTACCCTTACATCTTTTTCGTGCAACACCAATAGACCTAGTTTGTTTCTTAGCCATCTTAGTTTTCCTCCCTTCTGATTATTTGATTATACTCTTTTAATTTTTCTAACTTTAACTTTTTTTGGAAATTTAAATTGCCTTAGTGCATCTTTTTGAGTTCTAGCACAAGTCACAATTGGAGGATTAGTTGGCATACCATATTCATTTGGGTCTCCTCCACTAATTGTTATTTCATACTGAAATTTTCCTTTTGGACAAAATCTCGCTATTTTTTTCTTTACCATCTTAGTTTTCCTCCCTTCTGATTATTTGATTATAATCTTTTATTCTTCGTCATCCAATTCCATATCATCTATAAAATCTTGTAGTTTCATTTTAACATTTATGGTGTTTTCTCATTTAATTAATAATCCTGCGACAACTGCTAATGCACCACCAATCAGAGGCAAGTAATAGTTTGCTCCCCAAAACTGACCGACTACAGCAACAAGCCCTCCAAGGATAACTAATAGTTTTTTTGAGTTCATTTTAACATTTATCGTGTTTTCTCATATATGATTTTAGTTTCTTTTCTGCTTGTTTTTTTGTTAAACCAATTTCCAACAATTCTTTATCTCCAGTAGTTTTGTCTTCTTTAATAACACTCCAACCACTATGTTGTGTTGAATCTATAAATACCGATTCGTCCTTCACTTGACTTTGATATTTATATCCTTTTTTCTTCCAATATTTCAATTTTCCCCTAGGATTTCTCCTTTTACAAGAAGCCAAATTTCTATTTCTTTTTAGTCTGCAATCTACCATTTTAAAATTTTAATAACTTTTTAGCTAATTTTGGATTCTCCTCAAGACAATCTAAAATTTTAATTTGTTCTTTTCTGCTAAATCCTTCTCTCTGTAGTATCTTACTTTGTCCTCTTTGTAATCCAACCCCCATTAATTTACCCTCAGTAATATGAACTTCAATCATACTATTATCAACAAATTTTTTAATTCTTTTAATATCACATTTATTTCCCTTAGGATTTCTCCTTTTACAAGAAGCCAAATTTCTATTTCTTTTTAATCTACAATCTACCATTTTATTTCTTTCCATTCATCTTTTTATTCAATCAAGAGTCCTGCGACAACGGCTACTGCCCCACCAATCAGTGGCAAGTAATAGTTTGCTCCCCAAAACTGACCGACTACAGCAACAAGTCCTCCAAGGATAACTAATAGTTTTTTTGAGTTCATTTTAACATTTATCGTATTTTTTCATGTATGATTTTGCTTTTCTAATTGATTCTTCTTTGCTACTAAATGTAGTTAAAGATTTTGGAACTACTTTTGAACCTTTTTCTTCTAAAACAAAACTTTCATATCTTTTATTTTTTGGGAGTAAATCAGAACGAGGAACCTTATTGACTGCAACTAAATCACCATTATTCTTCCAACGATTAGTTCCTGCTTTTCTCCAACATTTGAATTTCTTCACATTAGGATTCTCTCTCCTACAAACACTCAAATTTCTATTTCTTTTTAATCTACAATCTACCATTTTTAATGTGAGTATAATAAATATTTCTTACCTAATTTAATAACCCTTGTTTTCTTTTTATATTTTGATTCTCTAAATTTTTTAATTCTTAATGCTTCTTTTTTTGAATCTTCTGTTCCAATAAAAGAGAGTGTTTTTCCATTGAATTTTTTCCTATACCTTGTACACTTTTCATTTGGTTTAAGCCAATTCACACAAACTCTATTCTCTTTTGGATTTCCATATGTTACCATTTTATTTTTTATTTCTCCCTTTGCCTTTTTTTTCTGTTTCTTTACATCCCCCCCTTCCACGATTGGCTCTTATTCCTCTTCCTGAACCATCTCGTTTAGGAACCCCCCTTGGCATTTTATTTTTTTCTCCTTCTTGCTTGTGAAGCCTTAATAGCACGACCTTGTCTTGCTGCTTTCTCTCTTGCTTTTTTACCTAAATAACACCTTCCAGACTTTCCAAATTTCCAGCCCTTCCTTCCTTTTCCACATCTCATCAAAGGCATTATTTTTTCTCCAAGATTGATTGAACTTGAGTTCCGACCTTACACCTTTTTCGTTTTGCGTCATATTTGTTACGAGGACAACCAATTATAATTTTATGGTGTTCAGGTCTTCCAACATCAACTACCCTAAAGCTCCTCTTATCAAATAGTTTGGGTGATTTAACTCTTGTCCTTTTGTATCTTGCTCTTGATTTTCTTTTAGGCATACAAACATCAAGAAAAAAAAGTTTATAAATAGTTTGTGAAAAAATTATTCACAAGAATTAAAGTTCAAATGCGTTCCATTTAGAATCAATACAAACCATCAAGCAATTTTTAGAACCACTAGGAAATCTATGTTTACAAAATTTTATATTATCTCCAAGTAAAGTATAAACTAATCTATCACCATTTTTCTTTATTTCAAATAAATCTCCTTCCATCTTTTTTATTCTTCCCTTAATTAAATTGTGTTTTGCTCTTTTTTCAGAATCATTTTTACAATTTGGAAATACTTTATTCATTATAGTCCAAGTTGTTGCTTTGGTTTCATTCTCTTTAAGTTTGTAAAACTCTTGCAAAATCGCAATATCAATAAAGTCGAGGAGCATAGTTATGCTGAAGATTCATTAGAAATGTTTTCTTCATTTACCCCCAAAACATTAAGATATTCTAAATAAAGTTTCTTATACTCTTTTGCAAGTTTTTTTGCTGTTTCAAAATTACCCATCGATAAATATCTTGTAATAAGTTCTTGTAATGTCATACCTTTCCCACATAAATGTTTAACCCGACACCATCCCTGATTAGTAACATTTTCAGTAATTAAATCTGCTACAAAAGTTCTTACCTTCCTTGCTTCTTCTAAATTTTTTAATTCTTTTTCGTTTTCTGTAGAGACATAATTCCCCATGCAATGTGATTCATCAGCAACAGCATGTTGTAAAAAAACCCATGCATCTTCCAATAATCCAACATCTTTCTCATTTATTTTATCTTTATTTTTAAATTTTTCAAACATTTTATCTTTTTCTTATGCAACAAGCATCTTTAACTTTATCCCAAAAACTTTTGTTTTCTAACCCACTAGACATTCTTGTAACCTCATAACTTGGTTTTCTATTTAATATTTTTAATATAATTAACAATACAATTATAAATACAACCACCCCAAGCAAAATCCACCCTAACATCTTCTCTTAAAAATCCTCTGGAACGTTAGTTTTTTTACAACTTCCAACTAATCTATTAATTACTTTTTTCTCAAGTTTTTCAAATTCGCCAGGATAGTGCTCTTCAATGTCAGTTATTACTGGTTTACATTGTCCATCAACTCTTGCTCTTAAACTTGCTAATTCTACCTTAGTCCCATCCTTGTTTTCTTTAAAGCTGTGACATGCTAATTCCTTTGTGTTTGGGTCCTGCTTACACCTAAATTGTGAACCTTTATTTGCCATTTTTTCCTCCTTTCATCTTTATTAAATCATAAAGGTTATTATTAAACTTTTCCTTTAAAGCAACAAAATCTTTTTTGGTTAATCCCAATTTTTTAAGGACACTATCTCTGAAAGGACAATTTTTCTCCAAACTACAACAATAAGCAAGACTTTCAAAACAGGTCTCTTCCATTATTTCATTGATTTGTTTTTTATCCATTTTAAAATATAAAATCTTCCTCTAAATATTTCTCTAAGAAAATTTTTAGTTGTTCTGCCCAAATTGCCCCAGTAATTAGAATTTTATCAAGATATAAAAGTGGATAATCCTCAAAATCTTCACCGAATTTATCCATTATTGGATGTAATTTTAATCCAAATTGTTCCCATTCAAAACAATCTATTATTTTAATCCTTTTTTCTATTGGGAGTCTTAGATTTATTTTTGGTAAAACTCGAAGATATTCGAGGCATGCAGGACAGGAAGCTTCTATAAGTAAAACTCTAACCATTTTTGCTTACTTCGATATGAATTTTATCACGCCAAATTTAATTTTTCCTATGATTGGGAAGGTTAATTCTTCTTCTGTCTTATCATATATTGGAATACCCTGGTTTTCTCTCAATGAAAAAACTCTTTCAGGGGAATATCTATACTTTTTAACTTTTAAGTTTCCCATTAAATCATAATAATATCTTTCAATTATTTTATTTGAATCATCCTTAATCCCACTTTCAAGTGCCACATCTGTAAATTTTATAAAACCAAAATCATCAGGATAATCTAATTGTTCTTTTTTTCTAAACAAATTTTTTATAAATTTTATCATTTTTATTCCTCGCCCTCCTCTTCTTCCTCCCCCTCATCACCCTCATCACCCTCATCACCCTCATCACCCTCTTCACCATCATCTTCTTCCTCTTCTTCGTCTTCTTCTTCAGGTTCCCATTCACCTAATTTATTTAGAGCATCTTCATCACCCATTGATTTTTCTTTTGATTTACCAATACCCCCAAGACTTTTTGCTATTGTATCTTCTGGTTTTGGCAATAGTCTCTTGGAAAGAGGAATTATTGGTTTTGATTCATAACCTAATGTACTTGCACTTGCCCTTATAATCTCAAACATATCACTAAAGTATTTATTAATATCTTTAAACTCCTTTTTATTTATCCTAGTAATTGGATTGTAAATCAAAAAATCAAAGGTTGTTTTTAAGTCTCCAGCAAATCTTAATAAACTGGTTATCCCAATAGGACCCCCTAATTTATCTGCTGGTTTCTTTTTTAAATCCCCCATTATTGCACCAATATCTTCATCAAATTTTATTTTTAATGCTATAGACATCTCGTCCCCTTCTTTTTCTATAAAACTCTCATTTATTAATGTAACAAACCTATTTATTATTAGAAATAGATAATTTTTTGCTTCTTGTAAATCAACTTTAATCTCATTTATATTTTGATGGGGGAATATATCCACCTCATCTAAAAAGTCTTCAGATAAATCAACAATATCATTTATATCTTCTTCAATCTCTTTTGGGCAATTCTCTAACATTTTATCTGGCTCAATAAACATCTTTTAATCTCCAATTCAATAACTTTAACACATATTTGTATTTATTTGGGGTAATATAATAGATTGCCTTTCTATAAGGTCTTTTTTCGGTTTTTAGATATTCCACCTTAACTAAATCCCCTTTCTTTAAAAATTTTAAGGTATCATTTACTTGGGAGAGGGATAATCCTGTGTTTTCAATGATATTTTTCTTATCATTCTTCCCATTTTGGGCTAAATCATATAAAACCCTTGTTGTATTTTTAATTTTCATCTTATCTTAGAGTAGGGAGTTTTTAATGTGGGAACAATCTTCCTACTATGAAAAAGTTCCTACTATAAAAGCAAAAAAAATTAAGAGGGTTTCTCTAACTTTTCTTCTGTTATTTCAGAACCTTTCTCCCTAAATAGTGATTTAGTCTTCCTCAACCTTTTTAAAACCTCATCAAATTTCAGTGTTACACCCTCATCTTGGGCTTTTTTCCTTAACTTCTTTAGTTCTCTTGTAATTGAATCTATTTCATCTTCTTGAATAACTGAAATTTGCCTCATCTTTGTTAATTCAGTCTCTGTATCTTTCCAAATTTTTTCTATATTTGAGACTGTTTCTGCTGTTTTAACTCTTTCTGCTCTTGCTATTTCTCCACTCTTTTCATTTGCTTTGTTACTTATCTCTAATTCATCAAGCCTGTTCTGTAATTTTAATATTGTCGATTCTGATTCTTCCAAGTCAGCATAACCTTGTTGAATCATTGCATCTTTTTCTTTTAACAATTCATAAAAGGGTCTTTTCTTTGCTTTTGAATACCTAAATCCTTCTTCTTCTCTAATTATTTCTGGTGCTTCCCACATCATTGGATTTTCTACATATCCTCCATCTTTATCGAGGTTAATAGGAATTCTTAAAGCAGAAATATCATTTGATAAAGCGGGAACACTTTGAAATAAATCTTTTAATTCTCTTGTCCCTAAAATCCTTTGGTTTTTATTATTCAAAATAACAAATTGATTCCCAACAAATCCAAAATCTCCAAAAACACCCAAATCTGTAGACCTATCAAAAGTAGTTATCTTTAACTTTTTTTTAAATGCCTCACTCTTAAAATATTTATAGAAAAAAGATTTTAGTGAAAAGAATTTTTGAACCTGTTTTTTATCTATTCTTTTTTTGTCTTCTTGAAGATAAACTTTAATATTTTCTTCTTCTTGTTTTTGCTCTTCTAATTGTCTTTGTTTAGATTGTTGAGCCTTAAATTTAGCAACTATTGCCTGTAATTCTGCTATTTGGTTTGCTTGTCCACGAATGATATTGTGTTCCTTTATAGAATCGGGAGAGAGGTCATACCTGATTATTTTTTTTTCTTTTTTCCCAAAACCAAGCCAATTAAAAATTCCCACACTATGTCGCCTCCCCTCCAAGTTGGAATTCCATTTTTTGAGGGGCATTACCTCCACTACCCCTCTTAACTTTCCTTATTATTGCTATAATGGTGCCCAATAAAATAATTACCCCAATAATTATACCAATCCAATATATTATGGTTGTCCAATTAGTTTTTTTTGCGATTAATTGTAATTGCTGTTCAGTATAGCCCCCTATTGAAGGTATTAAAAGAATACTTGTATCTTCAAAAATTACTTCATCGGAGATGCCCCCAACAAACATGAGGGGAACTCCTGCAAAAGTCGCATCTATCGTCAAGGGGAGTAGGGTATTATTTTCATCTCTTAACTCGAAGGAAATTTTATCTCCTTTTTTATAATATGGTTTAGAAGGTTGCTTCCCATCAACTTTAACTACAATTAGATATTGTTTGTTTTGGAAGACTTCTATAGAAACTAAGTCAGTACTCTCATAATCATCCTTGCCACCCTGAAGTTTCCAAATTCCAATCACATCAGGAGTCCATGTAAATAATCCATTCACATCCGTTTGGACTATTAAAACAGAATTATCTGGTTTTGTAATCCTTACTTCAACCCCCTCTATTACTTCATCTAAAGCATTTTTTATTGTACCACTTATTGCTCCTAATTCATATCTTGCAGACATATTGAGAACTAATTGAGATGCCCCTTCTTTGTCTTCTTTTGCTTTCTTGTAATCATCATAAGATTTCTCAAATAAAATTACTTGTGTTGAGGGCTCACAACCTTCTTTTTCAAGTTGAACTATTATATCTTGTAGATACTCTTCGTGGAGTCTTTCTGAAAAAAACCCTATATTGGTTGAAACTCCTGCTATTGGTGAAAGTTCTCCTTGTTGGTCTAAAATTGTTACCGCAACGCTATCTACAAACTTTCCAGTATTTGCATTTATTGTCTTTATTGCAAAAATATTTCCTCTTTTAACCTTGGCTCCGAGAGTATCTAATCCTAAAACACATTCAGAACTATCCGCAATAGTCTCGTTACTGCTTGTAAGTATTAATCCTGCTTCTGATGAAAAAATTTCAAATTCTGCAAAATTAAATGGGTCTCCATAAGAATTTTTTAAATTTATTTCTACTGCTTCTCCAGAACAAACTGCTTCCAACTTATTTCCTTCTTCTAATAAACCTTGTTCTGTTGTACCACACCCACCTAAAATATATTGAACTTGTGTATTGCTTACCTCTAAAATTCCAAAATGTGCAATGCCCCCTATATCTATTCTTTTTCCCTTACTCGCTGTAATCTCCCCCAAATTCCATAATTTCTCCGATACCTCTAGTTCAATACTTTTTGTTACTTCTGTCCCATCACTATCTATCTTAAAAGTAAATGTTGAACTTCCACCAGAGCAGACCCCTGATTGGAAAAATGATAAATATATTACCTTTGATATTGGATGAAGCATTACACTCATCTCATAACCAATAGTAGAACCGATTGTTCCAGGAGTTATTGTTATATTCGTCCCAGTCAAGGAAAAGGAGTTAGAATAAGACTCCCCACAATTTAAAGAGATAGATGTTGGTAAATTTGAAATTGGTTCTGCTGCCTGAACTCCAACTATTAAAAATAACAATACTAATCCAAATAATAAAATTTGTTTTTTCATACTAATTTATCTCCAAATTCTTCCTTAAATACCTTATCAATAATTTTTTCAACATGATTCCACCTTTTTGTGGGTTTTAATATCTCAGTTTTCAATCTTCTCTGAGCATTTTGGATTTTTTCTTTTACATTTTTTTTAACAAATCCATCTATATCTCTACCTGCCAATTTATCACTTAAACTTTCTTTTTTTTCTTCAATAATCTCCCAATCTGTTGCTTTAATTTGGTCTAGATGAATATGTGCAGTATTTCCATCCTTCCAGCAAATTTTATCATCTACTCCTAGAATCCAATAAGAATCTTCATCCCAACAGGGTCTTCTAACTTTATTTCCCTTTTCAAGTTGGTTTATTGCTTGTTTAAAATTCATTTGCCAGTTTTTTACTAAATTGTTAAGTATTCTCCTTTTTTAATTCTTTTGTTTTTTCATATTCTCACAAATTTTTAAAATTTGAAAAACTAATAAACCAATTGCTTCAAATTTACTTAATCCTTTTGTTCCTAGTTTAGATTCAACTTTCTTATCCTTATCGTTAAAGGTAATTGCTAATGCTAAACCCCTGCCTTTTTTTATTTCTTCCATTTTATCTTTTAGTAATATGAATTTTCTTCTAACTCAATCTCCTTCATTTTATAACCTAATTCTAACAGCACCTGAATAATATTACCTAATGGCTTCTTTATTAATTTTTCCATCTCTTTTTTAAATTCTTTTTCCTTTTTTTTAAATCCTAATCTCGCAATTTTTTCTATTTGTTTTTTATTCATTTTTATCTCGCTTTTCTTGAAAATATCAAATACAATAAAGGAAGTATTCCGAAGGTATTGAAAATTAAAAGAATCCAAAACCACCCTTTAGATTCTTTCCTCGCCGCCCTATATAGGGCAAATCCTTTTAAAAGTACTACAAACAAAAGTATAATTATCATAACTAATAAGGCTAATGAAGATGTTGTTAAAAGTTCCAATAAAGTTGTTGCTTCCATTTTATCTTTTGCTTTTCAGCCACCTCGTGCAGTTAAAATAATTTGGTTCATCATAAACAATTTCAGTAATCAACCCCCCTTCATCTTTGGTTATATTTAAAATTGGTTTTACCATTAATCTTTCATCATCCAATACCTTGTAATCACAGAGAAACTCGTTGGTAGATAACGAATAGCACATATATAAAAGTGAATCACGATGAAGAGTTCCCCCAAAAAGCCCCGCCCATTCTACACAATAATCATAATCTCCTTCGATTGGTGGGTTGGTAAAAGTTCTTATTATTCCATAAACTAATAAGGCAATAGCAATAAATCCTAAAGCCCAAACAGCCCAATTATACCATTTCACTTTTTCTTTTTTCATTTTCTAATTATTTTAATTATATTCTCCCCTTCTTCTGCTTCCAAGTAAACTACTTCATTTGGTTCTAATTGAAGTGTTTTAACTAAATCAGAGGGGATTGTAAGAATTAAACTTGAATTATATTTTCTAAATAATCCTTTATAAGTTAATTTAACCATTTTTATTATAATTATAATAGATTTTATCATTTATAAACATATTGGATTTTAGTTAATTTTTTATACTCAAATATCTTACTTATTTTATGAAAATAGAAACTTGTGATAAGATATTATTTCTAATTGGGGGTCTTATGATTGGGTTGCTTATTACTGGAATTATTTATTCAACTTGGTTTTATCAAATTCCTTATTCTATTAAATTTAAAGTTAATGGATATACAAAAGAAAATGCCATTGCTATTTGTTCAGGGAAGAATTTGAAAAGAACTGCATTATGTTTACATTCTTTCATTTCTGGAATTTACAAATATAAATCAAGGAAGGATTCAGAAACACCATCATTCACAGAAATTATTACTGAGGGAGGAGATTGCAAGAATTGGGAAGAATTAATCTGCGAACTTGCCAACCAAATTGGATATAGGTGTGAGAAAACTACTCTTTTTGTTGAAAAAGAAGGTAAATATAAGATTTATCATACATTTCCTATAATTTATAATGAAAAAGGATATTTTAGAATTGATGGTAAAGATATGAATCTTTTTTTATATAAAAGATGATACTTAAATGAAATTCAACAAGATAAAAGAGAGACTAGTAAAATTAAAAGAAGAAAATCACAGATTGAAGAAAATAATTAAAGACCTAGTTATGGAAAAAGACGAAAAAGAAATAATTAAAAAAGTTGGTGAGTTAAAAAAAGAATATGGATAACTACAAAATCTTGTGAATAATTTTTTCACAAAAAGATTTATAAACATTTATTTCCTTACTTTAAGATGAAAAAGATAGGTATAATCTTAATTATTGCTGGAATTTTAGTTCTTTTTTCAATAGGGGTATTTGCTTATATGTATTATGGATTGGGTTATGGGCAAGACACTTTTCTAACAGTCCATTATTATGGTGCTGACCAAAAAGAAATATTTTTAAGTAAAGGTTTAAGTGTTGTTGGTGGTTTAGGTGGTGTTGAATATATTTCTTTTGATATAAATGTGGATAATACTGGAGAGGTTCCTTTAGAATTAAGGATTGATGAAGCAAGTCCTTTTCAACTTGATTCTGCTGTTCCAACTACAACTTTAACTTTGGCTGTTGGAGAAAGTGATAAATGGACTTCTAGTTTAATTGATGTAAGTCCTTTTGAAGGGAAAACTCAAATATTTAGTGTTCTTGTTAAGGGAACTTATACTTATGCTGGTAGAACCTATACTCTGAATAAAGAGGGTTCAATAAGTTTGAGTATTCAACCTGACCCTCTTGGGGGTTTTGATGTTAATGTAATCTTAACTGGGGGAAGTGATGATGATGATGTAGACCCAACTTGTACAGAAAGTTGGACTTGTGGGGAGTGGGGAATTTGCACAAATAATCAACAAATGAGGGAATGTGTGGATGCTAATAGTTGTGGAACTACAACTAATATGCCAGATATTGTAAGAGGTTGTTCTGATAAAACTGTTATCTTTAGGACTGAGGATGATAGACTTGGTTCTACTGACTGGATTATGTACCAAGGTATTGGGTATGGAAGATATGGGAGTTCTAGTTCTACTAGAGTTATAAGTGGTTGTGAAACAAATATTCTTGATTTAGAAATAATGAGTAGTGGTAGGTATTTAGGAATGGCAAATGGAGAAGAATTAAAAGTATGTTTTAATGGTGGAAAAAGTGTTACAAAATTCAAGATATCAGACCCAAATGCTTTAGAGGCAGTATTAACAGACCAACCAACTGAACCCTATGCCTCAGATGGTCTTGAGATATATTCTTAGTTCTTTTTAAGATAAATTTATAAAAAGCGAAAACCTTAAATAGTAATGGAAAAGATTGCTAAAATTGGTTTATTTGGAATTGTAATCTTATTTTTGGTTTTTTCTATTTCTTTCATTTCTGCTTCAATCAGCACCTATAATTTTATCACTGAAGCAAATATTTGGGTATTTGCTTGTGATGATTCTGAAAATATTCCTCCAGATACATTTACAGACATTACTCCAACATGTTTACATACTTTAGAGAATTGTACTTCTGCAACAAGGATAGAATCTGATGATGGTTTATTTTTATGTAGTAGTACTGATGATGGGGGTTCTTCTTGTAGGATATTACAATCTGATGATGATTATGGATGGTTAAAATTTAATGTGACAATCCAAGAGAATATCTCAAGGGTAACACTAATAAATTGGACTGGAGAAGTAGATGAACAATATGATGAAAATTATGTTTATATGTGGAATTATTCAAGTGGTGAATGGTATAATTGTGAGATAACATCAGGTCCAACAGTAATTTCAGATTGTTATACTACAGATATAAGTGATTTTGTTGATGAAGGTGGGAACACCCAATTATGGGTTCTATCACAGGAACCAACCTATTCAGCTGTTTTAGCAGATTATATGTATTTTGAAGTAACATACACCCCTGAGATAAATATATTCTCCCCAACAACCTCTCAAATATTCACAGAAGATGAACCAACAGCTAGATTTAATATTTCAACGGAGATAGAAATGTCTTACTGTTTTTATGAGTTAGATTCAACCAATTTTACTCTAACAAAATTCAATAATACTTGGTTTAATATGACAAACACCTCAATGATTGATGGCTCACACTTTGTAAGGTTTTGGTGTAATGATTCTTCAGGTAAATGGTATGAATCAGAAAATGTTTCTTTTGATGTTGACTCAATTAATGTTACTGTTTGTAGGGATTTAACGATTGACAGGAGTTATACTTTGTTAAACGATATAAATTCTCCTTTGAATTGTTTGAATATAAAAAACTCAGATATAATAATTAACGCAAATGGGTATTCTATAAATTCAACTTTGAATACAATAGAAATAGATGGTGATTATGATAATTTAAGAATATTAGATTCTAATTTAAATGGAACAATTTCAATATCTGCTTCAAGTACAAATAATACCTTTTTAAATGCAAGTTATTGGGGGGTTGTAGAAACTATTTCTGGTGAACTTCTCAGAAAATGGTACTTCCAAACAGAAGTAAATTCTTCTGATACAGATTCTTATTTACAAAATGCAAATGTTTCAATTTATAATGTAACGGGAGATTTGATTCATTCAGAACTAACAGATGCTAGTGGTTCAATCGGAAAAGAAGAATTAATCGAATATATAAATGATGGGACAAAAGATTATCATACTCCTCACAACATCACAACATCAAAATCAGGGTATCATACTAATTCAACAATTTATAATCTAACAGAAGAACAGAATATTTATCACTATGTTACCCTCTCAACAATTTATAATAGAAACATTACCCAATTAATTACCAAAAACTCTTTAATAACGAGGACAAATATGGCATTCAGGGGTGTGATGGAATTTTTCTCTATGGGTAGCACTATAAGTAAGGAGTTTACTACTATAAAAGATATAGTCCAAGAATTTAATATCAATTCAATTGTAGAAAGACTTGGAAGTTCCCTTAGAAGGTTAAGTCAGAGTTTTTCAATTGAAGGAATTGTGAGTAGATTTAAAGGGATGGGAATGGTGATAAGTCAAATTATTAATATTTTTAAAGCAGAAAAAATTTATGATTTTACAGGAATTTTTAATTCAAGGGCATTTAATAATACTGTGGAAGATGAGCCCCCCTTATCTTTTGCTCCAGCAGGAGAAACAGAAATGAATTATACAAGGATTAATGTTTCTGATGATGATTATGCGACAGATACCTCTGCTACCAAACATCCTTATCATCGGTTTGAGATGGCTATAGAAGAAACGAATGTTAATTATATTGATGTTTTATGGGAGGGTCATACTTCAAGTACAGGAATTGTTTATCTTTATGTTTGGAATTATACTGCTGATGATTGGAGTTTATTAGATTCTGGCTCTGGAACAACAGACTTTGAATTAACTGCAAGAGTTGAAGATTTAGAGAATGTAAGGCAAGGAACAGGGAATATAACTTTCTTGGTTCAAGACCCCCCAATATCAGATATAGAATACACCCCTTCAACAGATAAACTTTGTAATAATGGAAAATGTAATTTAGTTTTATATTCAGGAATAAGAAATGTTTATGAAGATGATAAATGGAAAAGAATTGAAGATGCAAGAAGTTTAAAAGATAAGGGATTTAATGTTGTTTATTTAGAAAATGACCCAGACTTTGAAATAGATGTTTTAGATTTTAATATGACTTCTATTTCTATGTATTTAGATTTTAAAGGAAACTGGCAAAATTATCCAGAATATTGTGAAGAAAAACCAAATGGAGATATTAAGTGTAAATTTAAATTAAAAGATAAATGGGAAGAATGGAATGAAGATACACAAGAATTTGATGAGTTTGAAATTGAATACGAGCAAGAATTTGAATTAGAAGAAGGACAAACAAAAGAAAAAGTTGAGAAAAAGTTGAGGTTAAATATCAAGATAATCCATTTGGAAGAAGTTTTACATTTGGAGGTAATTCTACAACAATTAAATTACAAGAAGCTGATACTGAGAATTTGGAAGATGTAATGGTTGATGATGAGGGTTTAGGAATATATATGTTTTCTATGATTAAATTTAATATTTTATCAATTCCTTCTGGTTCAACAATAGATGATGCAACTATGTGGTTCTATGTTTCAGTAGTTGGGGATGGTTGGGATGATTTACCTGATGATTTTGCTGGAAATGTTACAATGTATAGAGTACTCAACCAAACTTGGACCGAGGATGATGCTGGAGCATTTCTTAATAATATATATTCAAATCAAGTAGAAGAACAGACTAATTTGAGTGGTTATGGTTTAACAACTGGTTGGGATAGTTTGAATGTATCAGATTTTGTTCAGTCTGATTATAATGCTGAAAATTCTAATGCTTCATTTGTTTTTGAGTCTTTATTAAATATAGGACAGACAAGAAACACAGCAACAAATGATGTATATTTGGGAATTGGAACATCATATTATGCTGAAGGAAATTATAGATATATTAGAATGCACTCAAAAGAGTACACCACAGATACTTCATTAAGACCTTATCTTAATATAACTTATACAGAAATACCAGAAGCAAAAACATCAACAGATTATTTTAAAACAACTATAAATTATGATGCAACTGTGGTCTCAAGATTAGCAAATATATTCAGGAAACCCTTACAGATATTAAATATAAATTTGATTGTTGATAAATTGTCTTCTTTTTTTAGGAAATTAATTGATTTTTTTGGTATTAATTCTGTAATTAGTAAGTTAAGTAATTTTTTCAAGAGCATTTCTCAATCTTTTAGTATTACCTCAATTGTGGAAAGAGTGGTTGGTTTTTTTAGGGCTATTTTAATCTTTTTTCTCCCTTAAATATAACCTATGACCACAATGCCAATATCCCACTACAATATATTGCAAGTGATAACATTGGATTACAAATTTGTAGATACTCTACAAATGGAGGAATTACAAACACAACCATAACTTGTGGAGAAAACACAACAATAGATGCTGTTCAAGGACAAAATAATTGGACAATCTGGGTAAGTGATTATGCAGGAAATTGGAATTCATCAAACTCAACCTTCACCGTTCAAGCCTTAACTATAACTCCTGGAATTTGGACTTATTTTGCCCCAAAACTAAATCAGAAGATAAGGTGGTTTAATTCTCTCTCAATTGTAAGCAAATTAAACTATGATTATAATGCCTCTCTAAATATAACAACAGACCTCACCCCAACAGAGATAATAGTAAAAAATGAAACTGGAACTGCACAAACTTTTAATTTTGATTCTACAACAGGATTAGTTGATTGGACAGGTCTAATAAAAGGTTATACTATCGGAACGAGTGAAACTACTTATTTTGATATTTGGTATAATAATACAAATATCCTTCTTGATTCAGTTGATTATAATATTACTGAACTTGGAAAAGATTATCAAATATATAATTTAACTGCCTCTACAAATTCAAGTAGGACAATAGAAGATGTTTATCTTTCCTTTAGTTTTTCAGATGCTGATGTTGTATCAAATATCCTTTATAATTGTACTACAAATATTTGTGATGTTGATATAAGTGATAGGGAAGATGTAACTTGGAGTGATGTGGATGGGGATGGAATTGATGATAAAGTTGAGTGGTTTAGTGATTATATAATAAACTCCACTACAAATAGAAGTTACCAATTAAAAAATTCTATTGGCTATCCTGTTGAAGTTACTCAGGACATTTCAATATTAAACCCCCCAGTAAAACCATTTGACAATATCCATTGGAAAAATACCCTTAGTTTTTATAATCCAAATTCTTATGCCACTGCAAAAGTTTTCAAATTAGAATTGCCTTTTGGTGCAAAAGATATAGAACTTGATGATATAAGTAAAAATTTATTGTATGACCCTTATGGTACTTTGCAACCCTATATTTTAATTATTGATAAAGATGACCCAACCCATAAGGAAAGTATATATCTCAATCCAGGGGAGACTAAAACTATTGAAGTGACTTATATCACAAGTTCAGTTACAGTTTATTCTTCAACCTATTTTCCAACTTATTTTGAGGTTGGTGAAAATGCTTTGATTTCAGTTGTTTTAAGGGTGAAAAATCAAGCAGATGACATAGTTACAAATGTTGAATATAGGATTCCCATTAATTATGCTGAAGATTTGATAGTTTGTGAAGGAGAATATAAGGGAGGATGTCCAGATGATGAGGAAAGTTCTGAATACAAAAATGTCACATTAGATACAAAATCAAGTGTCAAGGGAGATTATAAATTAGAAATTGCTTCAATAGGGGCTGAGGAAGTTAAGGATATTACTCTATCTTATTATGTACCAACAGCAGTAGTTACAAAAACAGAAGAGGGAAAAAGAAGTGTACTTGGAAATTTGACAACTTATAAAAAAGTCTCTATAGAATCGGTTGCTCCATTCACACTTGATGACCTTCGATATGATGAAACTGAAATTAATTGTGCTGATGTTGTAAAAGTTGATGAATGTCAAATAACGGGAATTTGTGACATCCCCTTAATTTTTACTTGCAATCCTTTTGAAATTAAACTTAAATCAATGGAGGTGTCTGGGAAAAAAGATTTTGTTATTTGGTATGTTGCTGGGAGATTACCTGCTGAAGAACCAAATTGGTTTGATGGAATTATAAATTGGTTTGTGGAAAATGTGTGGGGGGGAGGAAAGAGGATTGAACTGGAAGAAGGCTCGGTTTTATATTACTCTTTAAGATGGTTGGCTAGTGAGGATGCAGAAGGAAAATATTTTGTTCCTTTATTTAGATTAATCTTAGTTTGTTCAATAGTTGGATTAATAATCGGGTTGCTTATTTGGTTTAGGATAAGAAAAAGAAGAAAAAGGAGAGAATCAAGAGAAATAGAATGAAAAACTGGCTAAGGATATTGATAATTTTTATTTTGATAATAGCATATATCTTAGTAATTAACATATTCGCTTCTTTCATTTCTTTCTCTTATGAACAACAACCCCAAATTGAACAGACCATAATCCAGGGTGGTTCAATAGTTAGACTTAAAGTCTCTGACTCTGTTAGTGTGGTGGTAACTAAAAAACGAATTTACGGAAGAATTATAATCAATGATGGGCAGGAATACCTATATTTATTCCACCTCGTAGGGTTGCCTTTACATGTAAAAAGTTATAATTTTCTTTGGTTCCATCTTATCTTTTTAATAAACCTTATTTTGTTTATCTTCCTCATTTTCATAAAAAGAAATGTTTATAAAGTAGAAGAACCTAATTTAAACTATGAAAGTCTGGCTTAAAATTTTACTTATACTTCTTACTTCGGTGGTGTTTTGGTTTATAAAAGGAAGCTTACCTCTTTTATTACTTATCTTATTAATTTATTTTGAATTCATTAGAAAACAAAACATTTAAAAACTATATAATCCTAAATATAATATGAAATTCAAAGCATATTTTTTAATTCCAATCTTTGTATTATTTCTTGTAGGTGTGTTTACTCTTGGTGTCTCTCTACAAGGTGTTCCTTCTCAGGATGTTAAAACTCCTGTAACCTATCATTCAAGTGTTTTTAGACAAGTAACGAGGGCAGATGGCACTATTGAACCAGGAGAATATTCTTCAAATGTCCTCTATGATACTGGGGCTGAATTATTGATGGATGCTTTATTTGAAACTGCTTTTCAAAATAATACAAGGATTCAAGTAATTGAGTTATGTAATTCGTCATATGGGGGGCATTGTGACACTCCCTCAGCAAGTGGTGATGTTTTTAATGTATATACGGACAGTGGTTTAGAAGCAGCAAATGGGACTTATTTAGCAATAGGAAACGGGAATAAATCCATTAGCAATACATTTACTGCTACTGCTGATGACCTCACAACAAATGTAACAAGATTAACTGATTGGGATTCAAACAACTTTTCAGGTGTTGCATTTACTACAGTTACCTTACAAACAGACGATACTCTATTTATAAACTGGAGCATTTGGGTAGCATAATTTTTCTTTGTGAACTACCACTACCTAAAAGAAGTGGACTTCTTGAGGGGGGAGTTAAATAACCTTTATATATTTTCTTTTCCTTTTTTAAGATAAATTTATAAAAAGCGAAAACCTTAAATAGTAATGAGAAACCTCTTTAAAATTAGTCTATTTGGAATTGTAATCTTATTTTTGGTTTTTTCTA
>JAFCDT010000045.1 GCA_017609525.1 Candidatus Woesearchaeota archaeon
CATCCTTTTGAAACTAAAAAAACAATAAAACAAACAATAGAATTTGTTAATAAAGAGTTGAAAGTTTATCAAGCTTACATCAATATTACAACCCCATATCCTGGTTCTGAGTTGTATGAATTAGCCAAAAAAGGTTATGGTGGGTTAAGGTTGTTAAGTGATGACTGGTCTGAGTATAGAAGATATGGAAATTCTGTTATGGAAATGAATGATTTAAGTGCTGGTGATTTAATTAAATTACAAAAGAAATTATATCAGAAATTTTATTTGAGACCTAAGATAATCTGGTATAATATTCGCAGAGCTGGATTAAAAGCTGCTTTTGTTAATGGTATTGCATTCTTTAAGAGTGTGATGGCTAAAAAATGAAAATCTGTTTAGTGGGTCCTACTTATCCAAATAAAGGTGGGATTCCTATGCATACTGTTTTATTGTATAATTCTCTTAAGAAGAAATATGATGTTAGTTTGATTTCTTTTAAAAGATATTATCCTCCTTTTATGTATCCTGGAAAGGTTGAGAAGGATTCAAGCAAGAAGAATTTAAAGTTTAAGGCTGATAGAATTTTAGATGTTATTAATCCTTTTTCTGCTTTTAAGGCTTTTTTGAAGATTAAGAAGTGTGATGTTTTACTGTTGGAGTGGGCTGTCTATCAGCATGCGGTTGTTTATTTTCCTCTGCTTTATTTGGTTAGTAGGTTTAGTAATACTAAGATTGTTTGTATATGTCACAATGTTTTGCCCCATAAGAAGAGTTTTCTGGATTCTTTCATTACTAAGTTATGTTTAAAGTATTCTGACAGTTTTATAGTTCATTCTAAGAAAGATGTTAAGGATTTAAGGGGAATGTTTAAAGATGCTAAGGTTAAGTTATCTTTTAATCCAAGTTTTGCTGATGCCTTACAAACTAAGAAGTATTCTAGGAAAGAAGCTAGAAAAAAGTTAGGAATTAATCATAATAAAGTTGTTTTATTTTTTGGTCTGGTGCGTGAGTATAAGGGTTTGATTTATTTGATTAGGGCAATGCCCAAAATTTTAGAGAAGGAGAAGGTTTTACTTTTAGTTGCTGGTGAGTTTTGGGGGAATAAAGAGAAAGAAGAGGTTTCTAAGTTGGGTTTAAGTGAGAATGTTATGATTATTGACAAGTATATTCCTAATGAAGATGTTGGCTTGTATTTTTCAGCTGCTGATTTATTGGTTCAGCCTTATATTACTGCGACACAGACAGCTATTGCACAGATTGGATTTAGTTTTGATTTACCAGTTATTGTGACTAATGTTGGTGGGTTGCCTGAAACTGTAAAGGACAATGTAACTGGGTTTGTGGTTGAGAAGTGTAATTCTGATGCTTTGGCTAAGGCTATCTTAAAGTTTTATGATAAGAAATTAGGTAAACAATTTATAAAGAATATTCAGAAAGAGAAAAAAAGATTGACTTGGGGTAAGTATGTAAAAGATTTAGAAGAATTATTTTAACATATGCCCAATTACTTTAAACATTGATAGTGGATCACAAATTATATTAGAATATGCCTGATTGGCCAAAGGGCAGGCACATTTTTTATCCTTGATAAACTTCCTAACTTTAGAAGCTTTAGGAGAATACCAAATCTTATTAAAGTCATAGCTAACTTTTCTTAAATCACCCATTGGCTTTCTATAACCTAAGATACAACATGGCCATACTTGGCCGTATGGACTTATATGAACATTAGATAATCCTGCATAGCATGGTATAACTTGTTTGTTTTCTCTTACAATTTTGACAACTAAATCATAATAAACTAAGCGAAAAGCCTGGGTAAACTTTGCCAAGAATCTTTTATTTTTCATTTCTTCTTTAACCCTTTTCTTAAAATATTTCATAACTTTTTCATATTTATTGGCTGTTGGTGTAATGGGATCATTTTCATTAAACAATTCAGATCTTTGTTCTGCTATTTCGTTGATATAGGTGTCTACATTTAAACTGTGAGCATATTCAGAGACTTCCTTAATATGATCAATATTAAAATTAGAGATTACTGTTCCTAAGCCAACATAAAGATTATCATATTTTTTGGCTAATTTTTTCAATCCTTTTATGGTTTCCAAAGTTTTTTTGAAATTTCCTTTAACACCACGAACTTCATCTTGCTTATCACCAACACCATCAAAAGAAGGTTTTATGGTAAAAGGGATATTGCCATAGCCATTCTTTTTCATAATTTTTAAAATCTCCTCTGTTTGTTTTAGAATTAAATCAGTAGCAATTCCATTAGTTGGAGTATGTATTATTTCAGGTTTTAAGTATTTACAGGCTAAATCAACAATCTCTGGTAAATCTTTTCTTAGAAATGGCTCTCCGCCAGAAATATTAAAGAAGTAAATTCTGCCTAAACTTTTAAATATTTTTTCAATCTCAGATAAACTTAATTCTTTTTCTTTAAGTTTTGGTTTATCAATATACAATTTCCAGATATTGCATGTCTTACATCTGGACTGGCACATATTTGTAACAGAGAATGTTAAAGTTAAAGGGCGAGGAGCTTTAACTAATCCTAATCTATTCAGTTTATAGCCTATCACTCTTATTGGAGTAACTAATTTTGATTTCATTTTAAATTGCCTTTTTCATTTCCCAGCCAAGCTTCAAAGCATCAATTAAAGAATAGTTGGTTGCTTTATAACGACTTAATAACAATCCAATTTTGTAAATTCCTTCATATATCTTATTTTGGGGTAGTTTAGCTAACTGCCTAAACAAAGGAAATAACCATGGAGCTTTTATAGAAAAGTAAAAGAATCTTTCCAAGTTGACCATCTCGTTTTTGTTCGGCAGATTTAATATTGAGGAACCGCTCATTAAAGGAATATCATCAATGTTAAAATCTTCTTTTAACAAGCCCTGTTTTATTGCTAAATCTGTAATTTCCAGGCCGGGATAGGGTTGAAATACAGAGCAATGAACAATGTCTGGTTTTATTCTTTGATTTAGTCTTATGGTTTCTATTGAATTTTCTATTGTTTCTGTTGGCAATCCAAACATGTTAAAGGTTCCAAATTTAATCTTATACTCTTTTAATAATCGTGCAGCATTTAGTATTTGTTCATTAGTAACCTCCTTTTTCAGTATTTTTTGTCTTAATTCTTCATTACCTGTTTCTATTGCAAAAAAGAAAGATGAACAACCATTGTCTTTCAATAGTTTAACTGTTTCTTCATTGACTTCGTTAGCACGACCTTGGCATGTGAAAGGAACATTAAACTCTTTTTTGAATTTTGGTAAAAATTCCCTTAAGAAAGGTTTAATTAAGGTAAAGCTGTCATCTGAAATCCTTACTTCTTCCATTGGATATTTTTCTTTTACCTGTCTAATTTCTTCAAGAACGTTATCAGGAGACCTTTGCCTTAGATATTGCCCTTTGTCTTTTGTCATTTTCATTAAAGTTGAATTATAACAAAAAGTGCATTTGTGGGGACATCC